>NZ_WIXR01000090.1:0-26025 GCF_019425585.1 Burkholderia sp. COPS
GGATTGAACGGGTGGCCGACCACGCAGCGCTCCGGATGCGTCGCCCGCGCGTAGAAATCCGTCGGCAGCAGGCCCGACGTCGACGACGCGATGATCGCGTCGGGTTTCGCCGCGCGGCTGATCTGCTCGTGCAGTTCGAGCTTCAGCGCCTCGCGCTCGGGCGCGCTTTCCTGGATGAAATCGGCATCGGCGACGCATGCCTCGATCGTCTCCACGAAACGCAGCCGCGCGGGATCGGCGCCGGGCGCGAGGCCAACGCGCTCGAGCGCGGGCCACGCGTTCGCGACGTTCGCGCGCAGCCGTTCCTCCGCGCCCGGCGCGGGGTCCCAGACGACCACGTCGAGACCATGCGCGAGCGCGCGGGAAATCCATCCGCTGCCGATCACGCCGGTGCCGATGGCGGCGAACGTCTTGATGTCGGTCTTCACAGCCATGTCAACGCATCCTTCAAATCAGGGGAAATCGGTGGGCGGCAGCGCTGGGCGTGCCGCCGCGTCATGTCGGTCAGTCGGCGCAACCGCTCACGCGAACTCGGCGACCGCTCGGCGTTCGAGCGGACGCTCGCCCCGTGCGGGCAAGCCGAGCTTGCGGCGGCCTTCGGCCGGCGTCAGCACCCGGGCGCCGAGCCGTTCGACGATCTCTCGCGCGCGCTCGACGAGCGTGCCGTTGGTCGCATGCACACCGCGATCGAGCCAGATGTTGTCTTCGAGGCCGACGCGCACGTGGCCGCCGAGCAGCATCGCCTGCGCGACCATCGGCATCTGCATGCGGCCGATCCCGAAGCCCGCCCAGTGCGCGCCCGGCGGCAGGTTGTCGACCATCGCCTTCATCGTGCCCGTATCGGCCGGCGCGCCCCAGGGAATGCCGAGGCACAGCTGGAACAGCGGCGGATCGTCGAGCAGCCCTTCCTTCAGCAACTGCTTCGCGAACCACAGATGGCCCGTGTCGAAGATTTCCAGCTCCGGCTTCACGCCGAGTTCCTGGATGCGCTTCGCGCCGGCGCGCAATTGCGCGGGCGTCGACACGTAGATGTAGTCGCCGTCGCCGAAATTCAGCGTGCCGCAGTCGAGCGTGCAGATTTCGGGCAGCAGCTCCTCGACATGCGCGAGGCGCGTGAGGCCGCCGACCAGGTCGGTGCCCTTGCCGAAACGCATCGGGTCCTCGCCCGGGCCGATCTCGAGATCGCCGCCCATGCCGGCCGTCAGGTTGATGATCACGTCGACGTCGGCCGAGCGGATACGGTCGACCACTTCGCGGTACAGGTTCGGGTCGCGGCTGCCGCGCCCCGTCTGCGGATCGCGCACGTGGCAGTGCGCAACGGTCGCGCCGGCCTTCGCGGCCTCGATCGCGGCGGCCGCGATCTCCTTCGGCGTGACCGGAATCGCCGGATGCTTGCCGACCGTATCGCCCGCGCCGGTGACGGCGCAGGTGATGATGACTTCATGGTTCATGCTGGTTGCCTCGCTTGACTCGGGTTGTGTCGCATTGCGGGTGTTTCGTCAGGGCGCGCCGCGGGCGGCGCGCGGGCCGTCACAGGCCGAGATACGCCTTCACGGCCGGCAGCCCGTCCTTGCCGTCGAACGTCTTGACGCCCGCGAGCCACGGATCGAGCACCTGCGGGTTCTTCTTCAGGTACGCCTTCGCGGCGTCGGCCGGCTTCGTCTTGTTCATCACCGACTGCATCAGCTGGTTCTCGAGCTGCGTCGAGAAGCGCAGGTTCGTGACGAGCTTGCCCGCGTTCGGGCAGCGCGCGATGAAGTCGGGCGCCGTCAGCGTGTACACGCGCGCTTCGCCGTAGTTCGGGCCGAACGACGCGTCGCCGCCGGACAGGTAGTTCATGCTCAGCTGGATGTTCATCGGATGCGGTTCCCAGCCGAGGAACACGACCCACTTCTTCTCGCGGATCGCGCGCTCGACCGTCACCAGCATCCCGGCCTCGCTCGATTCGACGAGCTTGAAGCCGCCGAGCCCGTACTGGTTCGTGTCGATCATCTTCTGGATCGTCGCGTTCGCGCTGCTGCCCGGCTCGATCCCGTAGATCTTGCCGTCGAGTTCAGCACGGTGCTTCGCGATGTCCTCGAAGGTCTTCAGGCCGGCCTGGTATTCGTAGCTCGGCACCGCGAGCGTCGCCTTCGCGCCGGACAGGTTCGGCGGCTCGACGACGTTGATCGACTTGCTGTCGAGGAACGGCTGGAGCTGCTTCTGCTGCACGGGCCACCAGTAGCCGAGCGACACGTCGAGCTGCTTGCTCTTCAGGCCGGCGAACGAGATCGGCACCGACGCGATCGTCGTGGTCGGCTTGTAGCCGAGCGCCTCGAACACGGTCGACGCGAGCGCCGTGGTCGACGTGATGTCGGTCCAGCCGATATCCGCGAAACGCACGGTGCGGCAGGTCGCGGCCTCCGTTTCGGCCCATGCCGCATGCGTGAACGCGCCGGTCGCCAGCACGGCCGCGGCAAGCGCGGCAATCTTCGTCGACTTCATGGTTCGGTTCCTCCCTGTTGGACTCGTGGCAGCCGGTGCGCGGGGTGTGCGCCGACCTGCATCGTGGGAGTAAAAGTAACGAGCCATATTGGTCGCGAGAAGACCGGCGGCGACCTGTTCTTGACTGTTTGCGACTATGAGTGGAAACCACTAGGTTTCTTGAGAGGCTTGATGGACGGGGTTCTTGCGCGTATTGCGGGGGAATTCAGTTTGTCCACGTGCGGCGCGATCCCTGGGGTTCCGCCAGGACGAAACGGAGCGCCGGCGCGGCTTCCGACCCGGCACGCGCACGCCGCACCGACGAACGGGTGTCATGGACGCATGTGAAGCTGGCCCGGCCTCCAGCAGCCGAAAGCGCGTTTCGTATTGCGGAATCCGCGCCGATTTCCCGCGCCGCCGCGTTTTCGCCGCTTGAAAACTTGTTTTGCATCGCAAAAACAGCAACGTAACCCGTTGAAAAACAACAGAAAATAATGTCTTATGTCTTATATAAGACATCACCAAAAGCTCAACGGGCGGCGTTACTATTTATCCCATGCAGTTCGCTGCGACAGACGTGGCGGGCACGCTCAACCAGTTACTCAAACGCGCTTTGCTCCCAGGAGATTGACATGGCCCAGTATCAAGACGACATCAAGGCAGTTGCCGGTTTGAAGGAAAACCACGGCAGCGCGTGGAATGCGATCAGCCCCGAGTACGCCGCCCGCATGCGTGCCCAGAACAAGTTCAAGACGGGCCTGGACATCGCCAAGTACACCGCGAAGATCATGCGTGCCGACATGGCCGCCTACGACGCCGATCCGTCCAAGTACACGCAGTCGCTGGGTTGCTGGCACGGTTTCATCGGCCAGCAGAAGATGATCTCCATCAAGAAGCACTTCAACAGCACCGAACGCCGCTACCTGTACCTGTCCGGCTGGATGGTCGCCGCGCTGCGCTCCGAGTTCGGCCCGTTGCCGGACCAGTCGATGCACGAAAAGACCTCGGTCAGCGCGCTGATTCGCGAGCTCTACACGTTCCTGCGCCAGGCCGACGCCCGTGAACTGGGCGGCCTGTTCCGCGAACTCGATGCCGCCAAGGACGCTGCCGCGAAGGCCGCGATCCAGGACAAGATCGACAACCACGTCACGCACGTCGTGCCGATCATCGCCGACATCGACGCCGGTTTCGGCAACGCGGAAGCCACGTACCTGCTGGCCAAGCAGTTCATCGAAGCGGGCGCATGCTGTATCCAGATCGAAAACCAGGTGTCCGACGAGAAGCAGTGCGGCCACCAGGACGGCAAGGTCACCGTGCCGCACGAGGACTTCCTGGCCAAGATCCGCGCGATCCGCTACGCGTTCCTGGAACTGGGCGTGGACGACGGCATCATCGTGGCCCGTACCGACTCGCTGGGCGCCGGCCTGACCAAGCAGATCGCCGTGACCAATACGCCGGGCGACCTGGGCGACCAGTACAACGCGTTCCTCGACTGCGAAGAACTGTCGGCCGACCAGCTGGGCAACGGTGACGTGGTCATCAAGCGCGACGGCAAGCTGCTGCGTCCGAAGCGCCTGCCGAGCAACCTGTTCCAGTTCCGCGCCGGCACGGGCGAAGCGCGTTGCGTGCTCGACTGCATCACGTCGCTGCAGAACGGCGCCGACCTGCTGTGGATCGAAACCGAAAAACCGCATATCGCGCAGATCGGCGGCATGGTCAGCGAGATCCGCAAGGTCATCCCGAACGCGAAGCTGGTGTACAACAACAGCCCGTCGTTCAACTGGACGCTGAACTTCCGTCAGCAGGCGTATGACGCGATGAAGGCAGCAGGCAAGGACGTGTCGGCATACGACCGTGC
The DNA here is from genome assembly GCF_019425585.1 of Burkholderia sp. COPS. Taxonomy (NCBI): domain Bacteria; kingdom Pseudomonadati; phylum Pseudomonadota; class Betaproteobacteria; order Burkholderiales; family Burkholderiaceae; genus Burkholderia; species Burkholderia sp. COPS. The sequence continues at coordinate 4,322 of NZ_WIXR01000090.1, forward strand.
GCAACTGATGAGCGTGGAGTACGACGAGACGGAACTGGCCACGCTGGCCGATGAGAAGATCCGCACGTTCCAGGCGGACGCATCGCGCGAAGCAGGTATCTTCCACCACCTGATCACGCTGCCGACGTACCACACCGCCGCGCTGTCGACCGACAACCTGGCCAAGGAATACTTCGGCGACCAGGGCATGCTGGGCTACGTGGCCGGCGTGCAGCGCAAGGAAATCCGTCAGGGCATCGCCTGCGTGAAGCACCAGAACATGTCCGGCTCGGACATCGGCGACGACCACAAGGAATACTTCAGCGGCGAAGCAGCGCTGAAGGCGGCAGGCAAGGACAACACGATGAACCAGTTCTGATCGTCGCCATACCGGAAGCACGACGCCAGCCCGTTTCGACGGGTTGGCGTTTTTTTTATCCGGCGGGACGACGCACGGGGTGCCCTTCAGGCATCGTGCCGCGTGCTTCCCGCCGCGATCACGCGCACGAACGCGTCCGCCAGCGCCGTCGGCTCGACCGGCAGCACCAGCGCGCACGCCGATTTTGCGTCGTCATCCGAGATCGGCACGAAAACGACTCCGTCGATACCGAGGCTCGCCATCCGCTCCGGCACGATCGCCACGCCCTGCCCGGCCGCGACGAGATTCAGCATCGACGTCTTCGGCGACACGATCCGGGCGGTCGCGGGCACGAATCCCCGTTTCAGGCAAAGGTCGATCACGACGCGCGCCAGCCCGCCCCGCTCCCGATGCACGGCCGACACGAACGGCTCGTGCCGCAGCCGCGAGATCGCGGTGCGCCGGCGGCCCGCCAGCGGGTGATCGGCCGGCACCGCCACGCACAAGCGCTCGGCCGCGAGCTCGACGAAACGCACGCGCGGATCGCGGCGCAGCACCGGCACACGGACGATCCCGATATCGGCGTTGCCGTTCGCGATCTCCAGCACCTGATCCTCGGACGACGCGCGGTCGAGGTCGATCCGCGCACCCGGGCATGCGCCCATGAAACGCTCGAGCGCCGGCATCAGGCTGCCGACGGGAACGGTGCTCGAATGCAGGAGCCGCAATACACCCGCTTCACCGCGCGACAACCGTGCGCCCTCCTCGGCCGCGGCAGCCAGCGTCGCCGGAATCGACGCGACGCGATCGCGATAGATCGCACCGGCCGGCGTGAGCCGCACGCCCCTCGGCTCGCGGTCGAACAGCGGGAACCCCAGTTCGTCTTCCAGTTGACCGATCTGCCGGCTCAGCGCCGACTGCGCGACGTGGAGCGCGCTCGCGGCCGGCGTGAAGCCGCCGAGATCGGCCACGGTCAGGAAGTACTGAATTTGTCTCAGGGAAGGCATGCCGAAACGAGATGGACAAGCGCCAGATTTGATATTTGCGTTATACCGTCGCGCTTCCCAGAATGGAAGCCTGTCGTGCCGGAACCGCCGTCGCGGCCACATCGCCGGAGCTGCCCTCTTCGTGACTACTCTCCTGTCGTATCTGCTGGCCGTCGCCGCCGGCATCAGCGTGGCGTTGCAGCAGGTGCTCAACGCCAACCTCCGCGCGCAGCTCGGCTCGCCGTGGTGGGCCGGGTCGGTCAGCTACCTCGTCGGCCTGGCCGCGATGCTCGCCGTCGCGCTCCTGTCCCCGCACCCTCGCCTGAGCGGTACCGTCGCCGAGGCGGGATCGTGGTTCAGCTGGACCGGCGGATTCTTCGGCGCGGTGTTCGTCGGCATCGCGATCCTGATGGTGCCGCGACTGGGCGCCGCGACGACGCTCGCACTGATCGTCGTCGGGCAGATGACCGGCGCGCTCGTGTTCGATCATTTCGGTGTGCTCGGCATCCAGCAGCATTCGGCCAGCCCGATCCGCCTGGCCGGTGCGGCCTGCCTCATTCTCGGCGTGGTGCTGGTTCGTGCGTGATGCGTTCGTGGCGTTCGTTGCGTTCGCTCGTGCGATCGGATGTCGTGCTTCGTCGTGCTCCCGTCGTGCTCCGACCCGGCCGGCTGGACTTGCGCACCGCCAGGTGCCGCTTCGAGCGGATGCTTCAGTTCGAGCACGCCCGCGCCGAACGGGATCGGCGCGCGGCCGCAGCCCGCCGCCGGCGCCCGGCCCTGTCGCCGCGATCCGGATGTACCCGCCTGCGGCATGCGTGCGCGGCCGACGTGACGGCGACGCACGCACCCGTCGTTACCCTCAAGCGTAGTTCATCATCACCGACTTGCTTTCCGTGTACTGGTCGATCACCGCGCGACCGAGTTCGCGGCCGAAACCCGACTGCTTCATCCCACCGAACGGCATCGCGTTGTCGAGCAGCGAGTGGCAGTTGACCCACACCGTGCCCGCGGCGATGCGCGGGATCAGCTTGTGAATCGCGGAAAGGTCGTTCGACCAGATGCTCGCGCCGAGGCCGTACGGCGTGTCGTTGGCGAGCTGCACGGCCGTGTCGACGTCGTCGAACGGCATCGCGACGAGCACCGGCCCGAAGATCTCCTCGCGCACGACGCGCATCGCCTGCGTCGTATCGACCAGCACGGTCGGCTCGACGAAGAAGCCCGGGCCGTCGATCGCGCGGCCGCCCACCGCGGCGCGTGCGCCCTCGCCGAATCCCGAATCGATATAGCCGCACACGCGCTCGCGCTGCTTCGCCGAAACGAGCGGGCCGATCTGCGTCGACGGATCCATCCCCGGGCCGATCTTCAGGCTCGCGGCGATCTTCGCGACGCGCCCGATCACGTCGTCGAACACCTTCGCGTGGATGTATGCGCGCGACCCGGCCGTGCACACCTGCCCCTGGTTGAAGAAGATCGCGTTCGCCACACCGAGCGCGGCCTTGTCCGGATCGACGTCGGGCAGCACGATCACCGGCGACTTGCCGCCGAGTTCCAGCGACATCCGCGTCATGTTGTCGAGCGCCGCGTGGCCGATCGTCTTGCCCGTCTGCGTCGAGCCCGTGAACGCGATCTTGTCGATGCGCGGATCGCGCGACAGCGCGGCGCCGGCCGTATGACCGTAGCCGGTGACGATATTGACGACGCCGTCCGGGAAACCGGCCGCCTGGATTAGCTCGCCGAGGCGCAACGCACTCAGCGGCGTATCTTCCGCGGGTTTCAACACCACGGTGCAGCCCGTGGCCAGCGCGGGCGCGAGCTTCCACGCCGCCATCAGCAGCGGGAAATTCCACGGAATGATCGCGCCGACCACACCGACCGGCTCCTTGCGCGTGTAGGTGAAGATCTCGCTGTCGGGCATGTACGGCATGCCCGCGTCGATCACGCTGCCTTCGATCTTCGTCGCCCAGCCGGCCATGTAGCGGAAGCACTGCGCGGCCATCGCGACATCGAGCCCCTGCGCCACCATCACGGGCTTGCCGTTGTCGAGCGACTCGATCTCGGCCAGCTCGCGCGCATTCGCTTCGATCAGGTCGGCGAGCGCCAGCAGCAGACGTTCGCGGTCGGTGGTCTTCGCGGTGCGCCACGGCCCCGCATCGAATGCGCGCCGCGCGGCCGCGACGGCCTGTTGCACGTCGTGCTCGTCCGCCTCGGGCACACGTGCGAGCACGGTGCCGTCGGCCGGATTCACGACGTCGAGCCGGCGGCCCGACGCAGCGTCGATCCACTCGGCGCCGATCAGCATCTTCTTCGGCTTCGCGAGAAACGCGCGTGTGGCGTCGAGCAGCGGAAAGTTCTGGTTCGTCTCCATCTTCGTTTTTCCTCGATTTCCTGAATCGGTCGGTCAGTAGCGATCCACGACGCCGTCGACCCCGCGTGCCTGCAACGCGCGAACGAGGCCGGCGCGCACGGTCGCGACGTCGGAATAGGCAGGACGGCGGTGCGCGGCGACTTCGGCGGCCGTATAGGGCTTGAAGTCGCGCGGCAGCGCGTCGCGGTTCATGGTCGTGAGTACCCAGTTGAGCACGTCGGCCAGGTCCTGGTCCGACAGGGCCGAGTTCGATGCGCCGGGCACGCGCATCACGTACTCGCGCCCGGCCGGCAAATGCGTGAAATAGCCGAGCGAGTTCGCGAGCGGCGGCACCTTGCCGGCGATACCGCCGCCCGTGGCCGTGTGGCAGCCCATGCAGTTGAGCACCCAGTGCTGCCGCGCGAGCGCCGCGTCAGCCGTGCCTTCCGCATGCGCGGGTACCGCGGTCAGGCCGACGACCGCCCCGGCAAGCATCAGCAGCGACGACAGGCGGCGCGACAGGTGGCCGAGCCACGATGCCGCCGCGCACCGCGTGCACGGCGCGACGTCGCAAACGCGGGATGCACGGGCAACCTTCACAGGCCGAGCCCCTTGATGACGACGTCGCGTTGCGCGTGAACAGCCGTGCCGTCCATCGCCTTCGCGCGCGCCGCGCGGATGTCGGCCGCCGTGAACGGCTTCGCATCGCCGTGCTGCGCGTTGAGATCGAACACGACGTAGTTGAGCACGTGCGCGATATCGTCGTCGCTGGCGCTCGCAAACGACGGCATCTTGAAGTTGTAGCTCTTGTCGTGCACCTTGATCTCGCCGAACATCCCGTGCAGCAGTGTCGCGACCAGCTGCGCACGCCCCGCCTCGGCCGTCGCATACTTGCCCGGATACTCGGTCAGCGGCGGCGCGAGGCCGTCCTGCCCTTTCCCGCCCGCCTGGTGGCACACCGCGCACTGCGCGTCGAACAGGCTCTTGCCGGCTGGGTAATGCACGGCTTCCTGCGCGCCGGCGGCGCCTGGCAACGCGAAGGCTGCCACGGCCGTCATGCATGCGACTGCGATCTTTCCTGCTTGCGTCACTTTCATTGCTTCGCCGCCCCCAACAGAACCGAAACCGAACAGTGGTAATTCGAATTGCCGTTCGCCATGCACCAGTTGATGTCGTTGTTCAACGACAGCTTGTACAGCGGCTTCTCGCGCTCGTTGCGGTTGCAGAAGCACTTGCCGCACGACGTCTTGCCGCAGCAGTCGTTGTACGACACGATGTAGTCCGAACCGTCGTGCGGATTGCGGCAGGTGCCGATCCACGTGATCGGCGAAGGCGTCGTGCCCGGCGGGCAACTGCTCGACGTGCCGCCGCAGCAACTGCACAGCCAGCCGTCGATCGCGCAGTATTTCCAGTAGTCGCAGCTCATCGGGTCGTCGCTCGCCCCCGACGCGGCGGCACCGGATGCGCCCGACACCGCGTCGGCCGCATACGCGGTGCGATCGACGGGCAGCAGCGGCAGCATCGCCGATCCCACCAGCACCTTGCCGAGCTTCGCCATCGCGCTGCGCCGCGAACTGTGCTGCGCGACGCCGCGCGCCGACCGCTCGAACCATGAATCAAACAGGCCCATGTCGTTGTTCTCCCTTGACGTTGAAAGAGGGTCGGCCGGTCATGCGTGCTGCGCGTGCGCGTCGTGGCTGTGATCGCCGTGCACGAACTGCTGCAGCGATGCGACGCCGCGCTCCTTCGCCTCGAACAGGCTCTCGAGATGCTCGCGCGTATTGACGAGGCCCTTCGCACGCACCGTGCCGGTTTCGTCGAGCAGCACCGCGTACGGCAGCTTGCCGATCTGGTACGCGAGGCCGAGCTCCTGCGACAGCACGTACGGGAAGCGCCCGAGGTCGTGCTTGCGCGCGAAGCGCGTGTGTTCGTCGATATCGCCGTCGCTCGCGAGCACGATGTTCACCGGCGTCGATTCGCTCGCCTGCAGCGACGGCAGCAGCGGCAGCAGCTTCTTGCAGACAGGGCACGTCGGCGACAGGAAGAACAGCAGCGTCGCCTTGCCCGACGCATCGATGCCGCCGACCTTCACCTGCGAGCCGCGAATGTCGGTCAGTTCGAACGCCGGCGCGATCGCGCCGACCGCCGGCCCCTTGTCGATCATCAATGCGCCGGCCGGCATGATGCGTTCGTACAGGATGCCGATCTGGCGCACGAGCGCGAGACAGATCGCGCCGAGCGCGAGGACGGCCACCCACAGCAGGGCGGTGGAAACGGTGAGAGCGGTTTGCATCATGAATTCCTCAGATGGGAAAGGCGCGGTACGTTGGCGAGCAGCACGTCGACGGTGAGCAGCGCGCAGACGATCAGCAGCACGGAGAAGAACAGCGTCAGGTAGTCGAACCACACGACCGCGCGCGCGCCCGGCTCGACGAGCGCGGTCGCGGCCAACGCGGCGAGCAGCAGCGCGCGACCGACGTGCAGCCAGCCGATGCCGCGCGGCGCATCCGCTCGCGCGGCCGCGAAGCCGGAACAGCCGCAGTCGATGTCGGTGTGGCCGCGCAGCAGATTGATCGCGATTGCCGCCGCGAAGGCGACGAGCAGCGCGATCAGGCCGATCGCGCCGGCCGTGCGCGTATCGGGAAACAGCAGTGCCGCCGCGCCGACGGCTTCCGCGAGCGGAATCGCGAACGCGACGGGCGCGGTCAGCGCGTCGGGCAGCAGCCGGTAGCCGGCGAGTGCCTGGCTGAACGCGGCGGGACGGCGCATCTTCGCGAAGGCGCCGAGCAGCACGACGACGGCAGCGCCGGCCTGCGCGCTGGTGGCAAGTACGGGATCGAGCGTCATCGCGGCCTCACGGGTTGACGAGCAGCGACGACGTATTGCCGATCTGCTTCTCGACGTTCTGCAGCTTGCCCGTGCGCGCATCCATCACGACAAGGTCGGAGGTCGCCGTCAGCCCGTAGAACAGCGGCTTGTCGTCCTCGCTGACCTGGATCGACACGAGGGGATCGATCTTCTGCTGCGCGAGATCCCAGCGCGCGACACGCTGCTTCGACTTCAGGTCGAACACCCACACCTGCGTGCCGGGGTCCTTGTGCGAGCCGTCGGTACCCTTGTGCATCAGCACGTAGTAGCGGTTCTGCTTCACCTGCACGGCCGTCTGCTGCATGCCGCCCGGGCGCCAGCCTTCGGCGCGTTCGGCGTCCGTCAGCAGCGGCCACGGCTCGCCGAACGCGGGCTTGTCGCCGCTGAAATCCGCGCTGCGCACGTTGCCGCCGTAGGTCGTAAACAGATAGTCGCCCTTGTAGCGCGACGCGTTCACGAACGCCGGATCCTTGTCGACGTCGATGAACGCATCCGACATCGTGCGCTTCGTTTCCTTGCCGTTCGCGTCGAGCGTGACGGTCAGCGCCTTGCCGCTTTCGCACAGCGCCGTGAAGCGGTCGTTGCCCGACGGATACGCGAGCACGCAGGCCGCCGTGTCGATCTCCGACAGCACTTTCTTCGAGACCGCGTCGATCACCGTCACCGATGCGGCCGGCGTGATGTTCGCGACGTACAGCCGCTTGCCGTCCGCGCTGAGCGCGGTGTTGTACGGCGACGGCACGTGCTGCGCATGCTTCGCCGGAATCACGATCTCGCCCGCATGATCGAGCGTCGTGTTGTCGGTGATCTCGACGACGTCGGTGCGCGTGCCGTGCGAGCCGCGCGAAAAGTACGTCGTCGCGACGAAGCTCGTCTTGCGGTCCGGCGAGATCGCGAGGCCCGGGCCGAAGCCGCCGTCGATCTGGCCGAGCAGTTTCTTCGCATCGGCGTCGTACACGTAGATGCGTCCGTCGGTCATCGACGGCATCGAGATGTCGACGATATAGACCTCGTGCGGATGCCAGGGCGGCATCTTCTGCACGACCAGTTCTTCCGGCTTTTCCGTCGCATTCGCGCCGCCGGCCCATGCCGCCGCGAACGCCAGCGTCGCCGCGAGCACCGCGGTTCGTCGCCTTGTCCTCATGTCGCCTCCAGTTGGGGAATCACGTAACGTGGGGCGACTGTAGTTCGACAATAAATCCGGTCAGCACCCGGACCGGCACCGCGTGCGTGCCGATTCGGGATATTGGAAAACCGCCTGAAAGGCATGCCGGCCGAAGGCTTCCGACCCTCTGGCAGATGCGCCCGGAATAGCGCTGCCCCTTATTGCGCCGACCGCGCGGTCGGTTTAATCTTGCGCGGTCCTGATCGACGCACCTGGAGGCGCTGTGTTCGTGTTTCACGAGAGGTTCGACAACGCGGACCGGCATGCCGAGGCGCTGCGCGGCTGGAACCAGCGCTACGACCAGATCGGCTCCGGCGCGTATCGCAGCGCGGTCAAGCATGCGGTGCTGGACAGCGTGCAGCTGTTCCAGGAGGCCGCCAACGTTCGCATCATCCAGCGCGGAAGGTTGCCGCACGACCAGACGGTGTTCGGCATGCCGCTCACCGGCGCGGGTGCGTTCGCATTCGGCGGTGCGCGCATCGAACGCGGCACGATGGTGCTGGCGCGCGGCGGCACCCCGTTCGAGCTGCATTCGCCCGACGACATGTCGCTGATCGGTGTCGTCGCCAGTGGCGAACTGCTGCAGCAGATCGAGGATGCGGCCGACGTCCGCCTTGACGAAGTCACGTTGCGGCGCGGCGTCGTCGACATGCCCACCGCGGTGCTGATGCGCGCGAGCGTGCAGATCGCGACGCACCTCGAGCGTGTATTGTCGGCACCCGATACCTTCCGCGACGCACGCGCGCAGCGCGAACTGCGCGGCGAGATCGGCAACGTGCTAGTCGATCTCCTCACGTACCGGATTCCCGAGCCGCCGAACCGTCTCACGCATGCATGCCGCGCCGACATCGTGCGCCGCGTGCACGACTACGTGATCGACCATCCCGAGGCACCGGTCGACGTGCTGAGCCTGTGCACGCAATTGCGCGTGAGCCGGCGCACGATGCAGAACAGTTTCCAGTCGGTCGTGCAGACCAGCCCGTTGCATTACGTGCGATCGCTGCGCCTGTCGCAAGTGCGGCGGATGCTGCTCGACACGCGGCAGGCCGACCTGCCGATCAGCGACGCGGCCGCACGCTGGGGCTTCATCCATCTCGGGCATTTCGCGAACGCCTACAAGGCGCAGTTCGGCGAGTTGCCGTCGACCACCGCGCGCCGTTCCGCGCGCGGCACAAAAACGCGCTGAGGCCGCGCAAAACCCGCGATAATCTCCGGCTGACCGTTCGCCGCCTCGCGCGACACGCGACGACCACCGGATTCCATTGCCTGCCCCGATGCCCGAGGATTTCCACTTCCTGCTGCTGCCCGGCTTTTCCGCGCTCGGCTTCATGTCCGCGGTCGAACCGCTGCGCGTCGCGAACCGCTTTCGCACGGAGCTCTATCGCTGGCACGTGATCAGCGCCGACGGCGCGCCCGTCGCCGCGAGCAACGGCATTCCGGTCGCCGCCGAAGCCGCGTGCGCGGAGGTCGAAACGGTCGATACGGTGTTCGTCGTCGCGGGCTTCGATCCGCTCGTGTGCTACACGCGTGCGATCGGCGACTGGCTGCGCCGCCAGCACCGTCATGGTGCAACGCTCGGCGGCATCGACACGGGCAGCTTCGTGCTCGCGGAAGCCGGGCTGTTCGACGCGTCGCAGCCGCTCACGCTGCACTGGGAAGCACTGGCCGCGTTCCGGGAACGCTACCCCGGCCTGAACGCGACGCAGGAGCTGTTCGAGATCGACGACCGGTGCATCACGTGCGCGGGCGGCACCGCGTCGATCGACATGATGCTCGACCTGATCGGGCGGCGGCACGGTGCCGATCTCGCGGCGGCGATCTCCGAGCAGTTCGTGGTCAGCCGGATCCGGCAGCGCTCGGACAGCCAGCGGCTCGAGATCGCCGCGCGCTACGGCGTGCACAACCGCAAGCTGATCCAGGTGATCGGCACGATGCAGCGGCACATGGAAAACCCGCTCGGCTCCGATGCGCTCGCGCAGGAGGTGTCGATCACGCGGCGCCAGCTCGAACGGCTGTTCAGCGCGACGCTGAACGACACGCCGACGCATTTCTACCTGAACCTGCGGCTCGATCGCGCGCGTGAACTGCTGCAGCAGACCGACATGAGCATCACGTCGGTGTGCGTCGCGTGCGGGTTCGAATCGCCGTCGCATTTCTCGCGCACGTATCGCGCGCGATTCGGCCTGAGCCCGCGCAGCGACCGTCGCGCGACGCGCTGATCGTCGCAGGTTTCAAGCACAATCCCGCGCGGAATTGCGCGTTCCGGCAGCGTTTCCCGCCGCTCGCTGAACAATGCCGACGATTGATCGACGGACTGAAGAGGTCATCGAAAATAAACTGGAATGTCGTTGAAAATATTCTGTAACATACCAAAAAAAGTTAGATAGGCAGCCTAACGACTTGCATGCCGCATCTCGGCAGGCTGCCACCGATATCGATTCGATCCGAGGGGTATGACATGACGATGCTCGATTCGCCGTCGCCGCACCTGCCTGCCGTTCGATTCTTCGTTCGCCGCTTCGCGCGCGCGTCCTCCTGCTTCTCGCCGTCCAATCCCGCCAGTTTCTTTTCGACCTGACATTTAGGTTTCCTTAGTCAGTCGACGCTCCCCACACCGCTTCGCCGCACCGGCTCGATCGAGCCGGCGCGCGGGCCGTGTCGTGCCTGCGCGCCACGAACGCGCGGGCGTGTCCAACCGTTGAGATGAGGATCACGTATGCAGACATCACGCAAAGCACTGCCGCTCGCCCTGGGTCTCGCGCTCGGTTTCGGCATCGTCGGCGGCACCGCGGCCGATACGAAAGTCTCGAATCCGCAAGCAACGAGCCTGCGCGAAAGCCTGACACGCGGCGTTGCGCCGCCGGCCGCCAAGGCGGACACGGCCGCCGGGCAGTTCCGCGCGGACGGCGTGGCGGTCACGCTGTACAACCCCGCCTATCGCGCGAAGAAGGCCGCCGCGACGCCCACCGCCACCGCGCGCGACTTCGTCGCGTCGCAGGCCGCGCAACTCGGGCTCGACGCGACCGCGCTCGCGAGCCTCGTCGTCACGTCGGAGCGCAGCGACGCCGAGTTCACCGTCGTGCGCCTGCAGCAGCAGGCAGCCGGATTGCCCGTGTACGGCAGCGATATCGCGGTGACGGTCGCGAAGGACGGCCGCATCCTGTACGTCGCGAGCAACACGATCAACGGCGTGGTCGCGAAGTCGGGCAAGGCGCAGGCCGTCGACCAGCAGCAGGCGCTCGACCGCGCACGCGCGTATCTCGGCGTGAGCGGCTTCACGAACCAGGATGCGCAGCTCGTCGCCTTCGTCGACAAGGCCGGCACGCATACCGCGTGGAAAGTGCGCGGCCGCCCGAACGACGGCCCGAAAGGCGACTGGGAACTGCTGATCGACTCGGGCAGCGGCGAAGTGCTGCGCGCCGAGGACAAGGCGTTCTACGCGACCGACGGCACGGGTTTCGTGTTCCGGCCCGACCCGCTGTCGCCGACCAAAAGCAGCTACGGCAGCACGGGCTACAAGGACAGCAACGACGCCGATTCGTCGCAACTCACCGCCGCGCGCGTGCGCGTGACGCTGAAGGATCTCGCGCAGTCGGGTGCGCGTTATTCATTGTCGGGCCCGTATGCGGCATGCGTCGATTTCGACGCGCCGCGCGACAACGCGTGTCCCGTGCAGTCGACCCCCGCATTCGAATTCACGCGCGGCAACCTGTATTTCGAGGCGGTGAACGCGTACTACCACATCGACACGTTCCTCCGTTACGTGAACCAGACGCTCGGCATCAAGGCGCTGCCGTACCAGTACACGGGCGGCGTGCAGTACGACCCGCACGGCGAATCGGGCGACGACAACTCGTCGTACTCGTCGAGCAGCGGCCGGCTGACCTTCGGGCAAGGCGGCGTCGACGACGCGGAGGATGCGGACGTCGTGATCCACGAACTCGGCCACGGCATCCACGACTGGGTGACGAACGGCGGCCTGTCGCAGCAGGAGGGGTTGTCGGAAGGCACCGGCGACTATCTCGCCGCCGCGTACAGCCGCGACTTCAACCAGTGGAGCCCGTCGGATGCGCAGTACCACTGGGTCTACAACTGGGACGGCCACAACGAGTTCTGGGGCGGCCGCGTGACCAACTGGAACGTCGGGCGCACCTATGCGCAGGCACGCGGCGCGGAGATCCATACGGCCGGCCAGTACTGGGCCTCGTGCAACCTCGTCGCGCGCGACGCGATCGGCGCGCAGGCGATGGACAAGGCGTTCCTGAAGGGGCTGTCGATGACCAACAGCTCGACCAACCAGAAAGCCGCCGCGCAGGCGGTGCTGACGGCGGCGTCCGCGCTCGGCTACAGCAACGCGCAGCTCACCGCGATCGGCAATGCGTACAACCAGAGTTGCACGTACGGCGTGACCGTACCGAAGAAGTCGTAATTCCGCAGCAGGCGGGGGCGCATCGCACGACCTGTGACGCGCCCCCTTCATCGACATCGCCATCCTCACGAGATCGAACATGCCTACTCTGAAACTCACCCGCCTGAGCGCCGCGCTGGGCGGCATGCTGCTGACCGCCGCCGCGCACGCGACGCCGGTGTGGATCACGCTCGGCGACGCGGCGTTCCGCCAGTTGCAACGCATCGACGCGAGCGCCAACGCGCAATACAGCACGACGCTCGACGCCGGCAAGGCGGCCGACGGCGCGTCGCGCCGCGAGACCGTACACGTCGTCGAGATCGACGATTCGCGGCTCGGCGAGCTGGCCCACGCCGTCCACCATACGCGCGGCCACGGGCCCGGCTACGTCGTGCACGACTCGTTCGACGACGCGCGCCAGGCACTGCAGCCGTTGCCGACGCCGCTCGCGAAGCAGGCCGCGGCTTCCACGTACCAGGTTTCGAACGCACCGCAGATCGGCACGTGGATCCAGCAGCTGCAGGCCAGCAACATCGTCGGTACGATCACGTCGCTGTCCGGCTTCACGAACCGCTACTACACGACGTCGCACGGCGTCGCCGCGTCGGACTGGCTCGCGCTGCAGTGGAAGCAGCTGGCCGGTTCGCGCGCCGACATCACCGTCGAGCAGTTCACGCACACGGGCTTTCCGCAGAAATCCGTGATCCTGACGATCCGCGGCAGCGATCCGGCCGCGGGCACCGTCGTGCTGGGCGGCCACCTCGATTCGACGGTCGGGCGCACGACGGAAAACACGCGCTCGCCCGGCGCGGACGACGATGCGTCGGGCATCGCCAGCCTCACCGAAGCGCTGCGCGTGCTGCTGGCGAACAACTATCGGCCGAAGCGGACGATCAAGTTCGTCGGATACGCGGCCGAGGAAGCCGGCCTGCTCGGCTCGAAGGCGATCGCGAAGCAGTTTCGTGCGCAAAACGTGAACGTGGTCGGCGTGCTGCAGCTCGACATGACGAACTACAAGGGCGACCCGAAGGACATCTACCTGATCACCGACTACACGAACGCGTCGCAGAACACCTACCTGACGAATCTGGCGAAGACCTACCTGCCGGAACTCGCGATCGGCACGTCGCAGTGCGGGTATGCGTGCTCGGATCATGCGTCGTGGAATGCGCAAGGGTATCCGGCGTCGTTCCCGTTCGAGGCCGATCAGAACGACAGTCCGTATATCCATACCGTGAACGACACGCTGGAGAATTCGGATCGGCAGGCGAACCATGCATTGAAGTTCGGCAAGCTGGCGCTGGCTTATGCGGTCGACCTCGGCGGCAACGGCAGTGCGACCGTGAAGCGCTGACGGCGTGCGGCCGGGCTGTTCGTCCGGAAATGACGGAAGCGTATGCTCGCGGTTTGCATACGCTTGCGTCGCGAAGCGTTCTCCGTGGTCGCGGCGCCGACCCGCCGTCGAACCCAGTACGCCGCGTCGTCCGGATAGAATCCCCGTTCGACCACTTCGCTACACGCTTCCCGCCATGATCGATTTCTCCCGCTCCATCGACGACCTGTCGCCCGCCCGTGTCACGACCGCGTTCGACCTGCCCGGCCACACGACCGTTCGCTCGCTCGGCGTCGTCCAGGGCATCGTCGTGCGCTCGCGCTCGATCGTCGGTTCGTTCGGCGCATCGCTGCAGACGATCTTCGGCGGCAACATCACGCTGTACACGTCGCTGTGCGAAAAAGCCCGCCAGCAGGCCTTCGACAAGATGCTCGCCGACGCAGGCAAGCTCGGCGCGAATGCGATCGTCGCGATGCGCTACGACTCGACCGAGATCGGCGCGGGTGTCACGGAAGTCATCTGCTACGGCACGGCCGTGCGCGTGACGCAGGACGCGTGACGCCCGTCACGCGTCGCGCTCGAGCGACTTCATCGTCGTGAGCTGCGGGAACAGCCGCATCCACGTGAGCGCGACGGCGATCGTCGCCGCACCGCCGACGACGATCGCGGCCGGCGCGCCCCACCATGCAGCCGTCACACCCGATTCGAATTCGCCGAGTTGATTCGACGTGCCGATGAACAGCGAGTTGACGGCACTCACACGGCCGAGCATGTCGTCGGGCGTGCGCAGCTGCACGAGCGACAGGCGCACGACGACGCTCACCACGTCCGATGCGCCGAGCACCGCCAGCGCGACGAGCGACAACACGAAATTCCTCGACAGCCCGAACACGATCGTCGCGATGCCGAACGCGATCACGCCGCCGAACATCGCACGGCCGGGCCGCCCCTTGAGCGGAAAGCGCGTGAGCCACAGCGTGCCCGCGAGTGCGCCGACCGCCGGCGCCGCGCGCAACGCGCCGAGCCCCCACGGCCCGACCTGCAGGATGTCGCGCGCGTAGATCGGCAGCAGCGCGGTCGCGCCGCCGAACAGCACCGCGAACAGATCGAGCGACAGCGCGCCGAGGATCGCCGGTTCGCGCCGGATGAATGCGATGCCTGAAAACACCGAACGGAGCGTCACGGGTTCGCGCGCGGGCGGCGCACCGCGCAGCGGAATCGTGCCGCTCAACACCGCCGCGACCGCGAACGCGACGACGCTCGTGCCGAACGCGACGGGCGCGCCGACGCCATACAGCAGCCCGCCGAACGCGGGCCCGAGAATCTGCGCGGCCTGGTTCGCCGAGGTCGACAACGCGGTCGCGCGCGGCAGGTCGCTGCGCGGCACGACGGCCGGCAGCAGCGACGACACCGACGGCGACTCGAACGCGCGGGCCGTGCCGACGATCGCCGCGAGCGCATACACGGCCGGCGCGGCCAGCCATCCTTGCGCGGCGCCGAGCAGGAACACGCCGGCGGCCAGCGCCTCGACGGCCTGGCAGATCGTCGCGATGCGCCGGCGGTCGTAGCGGTCGGCCACCTGCCCGACGACGAGCGTCAGCGCGAACATCGGCACGAACTGCGCGAGGCCCACGAGACCGAGTGCGAACGCGCTGTGCGTGAGCGCGTAGACGTACCACCCGATTGCAACCGACAGGATCTGGAAAGCCAGGGAAGACATCACGCGCGTGCCCCAGAAGCGCTGGAACGGTGCGTGACGGAACAGGTTGGCGGGCAACGGGGATAAGGGACTGGGATCGGGCACGGAGTCGGTCATCGAGGTCTCGGCGGTCGGCGCGGCACGCCGGCACCGTTCGGGAAAGCGACGGCGCACGCCGACGCATGCGCGCGACAACGGTGCGGACGCGGCGAAATCGCGATGATATGCCAAGCGCGCAAAACGGGCCGGGGACGTGGCCGGCAACGTCGTGCGGACGCGGGGGGCAACGCATCCGGCGGACGCGTCGATCGCGGCCGCCGGATGGCGGCCCGGGCACGGGATCTTCCGATGCTGGCGGCCGCGGGCTTCACCGGGGCGGAACGCCCTCGTCGGCCGCGCCGCCGGCGATGCCGAACAGGCGTTGACCTTCCGGGGTGTCCTCGACTCGCCAGCCCTGCGCGCCCAACGCTTCCCGTATCCGGTCGGCCTGCACCCAGTCCTTGTCCGCTCTCGCGCGCTCGCGTTCGGCGAGCAGCCCGCGAACGTGTTCCGGAATGTCGGGTGCAACCGGCCTCCATGCGCGCAAACCGAGGCCCAGCACGGTGTCGAAGCTGTCCACAGTCGCTTTCAGCGTTGCGGGTGGCAGGTTGCTCCTGACCAGATCCCAGAGCACCGCGAGCGCCCTGGGCAGATTCAGGTCCTCGTTCACTTCGGCGTCGAATCGCGCGGCGAAATCCGCATCGACGCGCCCCCCGTCCGGCCAGCCGGCATACAGGTGCCGAAGCCGGTTCAGCGCGGTGTGCGCGGCATCGAGCGACGCCCACGTGAAATGCAGCTTGCTCCGGTAATGGGCCGTCAGGCACAGGTAACGGTACGCGAGCGGGTCGATATTCCGGCTCTGCAAGGTCTGAAGACGAACGAAATCGCCGCTCGACTTCGACATCTTCGCATCGGCATCGAGCGTCAGGAAGTGCCCGTGCATCCAGTAATTCGCGAGGTTCGTGCCGTGGGCCGCCCGCGTCTGCGCGATCTCGTTGCTGTGGTGCACGGCGATATGATCCTCGCCGCCGCAATGGATATCGAACCACGTCCCGAGATACTTCGCCGACATCGCCGAGCATTCGATATGCCAGCCCGGAAAGCCGCGCCCCCACGGGCTGTCCCATTCCATCTGCCGCTTGACGCCGGCCGGGCTGAACTTCCACAACGCAAAATCCGTGATGCTCCGCTTGTCGCCCAGCGCGACCCGCTTGCCCGCCTGCAACCCCGCGCGGTCGAGCCGCGCGAGATACCCGTAGTCGTCCTGCCGACTGGTGTCGAAGTAGAGGCCGTCGTCCGTGCGATAGACGTAGCCGCCCCGGTCGAGCGTTTCGATGAACGCGATCTGTTCGGCGATGTGATCCGTGGCGCGGCACCAGACCGTCGGCTCGAGCAGGTGGAGCGCGCGCCAGTCCCGCACGAAAGCGTCGGTGTAGCGCCGGGCGATGGCCCACGCCGATTCGCCGGTGCGGCGGCTGCCCTTTTCCATCTTGTCTTCGCCTTCGTCCGCATCCGAAGTCAGGTGGCCGACGTCGGTGATGTTGACGACGTGCCGCACCTCGTATCCGTTGCGCACCAGTACGCGGCGCAGGAGATCCTCGAACACGTAGGTTCTCAGGTTGCCGATGTGGGCGTCGTCGTAGACCGTGGGGCCGCAGCAGTACATGCCGACCTGCCCGGCCCGGATTGGCGTGAACGGGCGTACGGTACGCGACCAGGTGTCATACAGCGCAAGCGGCATCGAGTTTCTCCGTCCGAAGGTGTCGGCCCAAAAACAAAAAGGCCGCCTGTCTTGCATCACAGGCGGCCGGAAGGCGATTGCTTGAATGTTCAGCGAGTTCGCTGGACGCAACTTCCCCCTGGCACGTTCTGACAACATGCGCGGAGCAGCGACGAGAGGAAATGGGCGCGATCAAGCATGGGGACGATGCTAGCGTCTATAGACGGCACCGGTCAATACCGTCGGGCAGTCGCCCGGCGACGATCCCGGTGCGGCGGCCCGGCAGCGGGCCTTGACCGGACGGCCCTCGTGCCCGCTCACTCCCGTCAGGCAAAAAAAAAAGCGCGAACCTCGGTTCGCGCCAAAGAGAGACCTCGCTGAAGACGTCACAACCTCACACCACCCCGCTCAGAACGAATGCCGCATCCCGATCCGCACGTCGGCCTGCGTCTGCGTCGTCGACGGCGTGAAGCTGTAGCCGACCACCGCATCGACGCCTTGCGACGCGCGCAGGTAATCGCCGGAGATATACACGTCGGTACGCTTCGACAGCAGGTAATGCAGGCCCGCCGTGCCCTGGTTCCAGTGATGGCCTTCGAAGCGCGTGTGCTGGTAGCCCGCGATCAGGCTCAGCGCCGGCGTGAACTGGTACAGGCCGCCGCCTTCATACACCTGCATGTGCGACGACTGGCCGAAACCCTTGATCGTCGTGTACGAGAAGTTGGCGTCGAGCGTCAGCTTGCCGATCGTGTAGCTCGAGCCGATGCCGAACGTGCCCTGGCTGTCGACGTCCATCGGCGTGTTCGCGAACAGGTCGGTGCGTGCGCCGGTCGCCGGATCGACGGTCACCGTCTGCTGGCCGAGGAACGTGTGCGTGCCGATCATCGCGTACGGGTCGAACGCATAGATGCCGTTCGGGTTGTTCAGGCGCGTGTACGCGGCGCCGATCGAGAAGTCGCCCTTCGTGAAGCTCGCGCCCGCGCTCCACGCGCTGTTGCGGTGGAAGTTGCCGGCGACGTTGCCGAACGAGTACATCGCGCCGAACTTGAAGCCGCTGAGGTCGTTCGACAGGAACTTCACCGAATTCGGCAGGCGGTCGCCGTTGAAGCGGTCGAAGTCGCCCTGGTGGATCGCATAACCGCTGCCCCACGCGGAGATGTTGTAGATCGACACGAGTTCGTTCGTGATGTCGAGCTGGTTGCCGAACGACAGCGTGCCCCAGTCGTTCTGCAGGCCGACATACGCCTGCCGGCCGAATTCGGCGCCGCCGAAGCCGAGCTGCCCGGTGCCGAGGCGGAAGCCGCTCTCGAGGGTGAACACGGCCTTCAGGCCGCCGCCGAGGTCTTCCGTGCCCTTCAGGCCGAAACGGTTCCCGTACGCGACGCCGTCGTCGAACTTGACCACGTGCGAGCCGCCCGTGTTGTTCACGTACGTGATGCCTGCGTCGAGAATCCCGTACAGCGTCACACTGCTCTGCGCATGCCCGATGGCGGGCACGCAGGCCGCGCATGCAAGCGCGGCGGCTACGGCAACTTTGGTGTGCTTCATTGTCGACCACCCTCCCTGAACCGTTCGATGGAAAGAATCTCGTCCCAGCGCGTGCCGCGATGCGCCGGTGGATTCGAATTCGGTACGCCCGCTGGCTTCGGCATTTCGTTTTCCGCAATAACGCAGCCATTGGCGAAAAATACAAACCCATATTTCGCGTCACCCGTCTGAAGGCGACACCAAATGGTCACGATGCGACCCGCTCGGGAAAACACGTAGACGGGCGGCCCGGTAAAAACCGGCCGCCCGGAAGGAGGGAATCAGCGCCCGTCGAGGGCCGCGCGCACGGCCGGCAGGCCCGGTGCGCCGGCCGCCGTCGTCACGCCGTCCAGCCAGCCGGCAACCAGCGCCGGGTCGGATTTCAGCGCACGCTGCGCCGCGAGCGCGGGCGACGTCTTGTGGTCGAGCATGTCGGCGATCATCCGGTTCTCGACGTCGACGGAGAACGTCATCTGCCGGAACAGCCGCGCCAGGTTCGCGCACTGGCCGGCGAACCCGGCGCGCGTAACCGTGTTGACGGTCGCGCCGCCGTAGTTCGGGCCGAAATACGCATCGCCGCCCGACAGGTAGGTCAGGTGGAACTTCGTGTTCATCAGATGCGGCTCCCAGGCCAGGAACACGATCCACCGCTTGTCGCGCACCGCGCGCTCGACCTGCGTGAGCATGCCCGTCTCGCTCGATTCGACGAGCGACCAGTTTGCCGCGCCGAGCGCGCGGTCGGCGAGCATCCGCTTGATGTTCTGGTTCGCGGGCGCGCCAGGCTCGATCCCGTAGATCTTGCCGCCGAAGCGGTCGGCGTAGCGCGCGAGATCGGCGAACGTACGCACGCCCGCAGCGGCCACGTAGTCGGGCACCGCGAGCGTGAACTTCGCGCCGCTCAGGTTCGCGTGCAGCACGTCGATCGACTTCTCGTCGACGAACGGCTTCACGAGCGGCGCCTGCGCGGGCATCCAGTTGCCGAGGAACACGTCGACCTGCCCTTTCTTGAGCCCCTGGTACGTGATCGGCACCGACAGGTTCGCCACGTCCTGCCGATAGCCGAGCGCCTTCAGCACGACGCCCGCCATCGCATTCGTCGCATCGATGTCGGTCCAGCCGGGCGCCGCCATCTTCACGTCGCCGCACGTCTGCGGGTCGGCCGCGCGCGCAGGCTGCGTCGCCGCCACGCACGCGGCGGCGGCGAGCGCCGCGCCGATCCTTCGGATTGCTGCATTGCGTTGCCGTTTCATGGTTCACTTCCTCCGTCGTTCTTCAATGATCGCGATGCGGGGCGCTCAACGCCCGATGCGCGGAAAGCGCGCCATCGCCTCGAGCGTGTCGAGTTCGATGTGATTGCGCATGTAGCGCTGGCTCGCGTCGGTGAACGGCTGCCAGTCCCACGCGTGGACGCGGCCCTGCGTCGTCGCCGCGTAATGGAAACGCCGGCGCCGCTGGCTCGCACGCACCTGGCGGTCCAGTTCGGGCAGGTTCCAGCGCTGCGCGGCTTGCGCACGGAACGCGGCCAGCACGTCCGCGGCTTCCGGCGTGCCGGCGAGGTTCGTCAGCTCGCGCGGGTCGTCGCCGAGGTGATAGAGCTGGTCGGGATCGGCCGGGCAATGTACGTACTTCCAGTCGCCGCTGCGGATCATCACGACCGGCGCGACCGCACCTTCCGCGAGGTATTCGCCGAGCGCAACATCGTGCGCCGGCGTGCCGTTCAGGTGCGGTACGAGGCTTGCCCCGTCGACGGGGTCCGGCCAGCCGCCGGCGGGGGCGGCGCCGGCCAGGTCGACGAGCGTCGGCAGCAGGTCGACGTGCGACACCGGCCCGCGCACGCGCGCGGCGCCGAAGCGCCCCGGCGCGTGCACGATCAGCGGCACGCGGCAGCCGCCCTCGAAGAATGTCATCTTGTACCAGAGCCCGCGTTCGCCGAGCATGTCGCCGTGGTCGGACGTGACGATCACGATCGTGTCGTCGGCGAATCCGCACTGTTCGAGCGCGGCCAGCACACTGCCGAACTGCGTGTCGACATACGAGGTTGCACCGTAGTACGCGCGACGTGCGGCGCGGATCTGTGCGTCGGTGGGCGGCGTCCGGTCGTTCTCGCAGACGAAGCGCAGCCGCTGCGAATGCGGATCGCTTTCCGCCGCGTCGAGGCGCACGGCCGGCAGGTCGATCTCGTCGTCGCGATAGAGATCCCAGTATTCGCGCGTGATCGCATACGGGTCGTGCGGATGGGTCAGCGACACGACCATGCAGAACGGCCGCGCATCGTGCCCGGCCGCCCGCTCGCGCGCGACGTCGTACAGCTTCTGCTTCGCGGCGAACGTCACTTCGTCGTCGAAGTCGAGCTGGTTGGTGCGCACGCACGGGCCCGCGTCGAGTACCGAACTCATGTTGTGATACCAGCTCGGCCGCTCCGCCGGGCTGTCCCAGTCGGGCACCCAGCCGAAATCGGCCGGATAGATGTCGGTCGTGAGCCGCTCCTCGAAGCCGTGCAACTGGTCGGGCCCGCAGAAGTGCATCTTGCCGGACAGCATCGTCCGGTAGCCGCCCGCGCGCAGGTAGTGCGCGAACGTCAGCGTTTGCGCCGGCAATTCGGCGGCGTTATCGTAGGCGCCGATCCCCGACGGCAGCTTGCCGGTCAGCAGCGAAAAACGCGACGGCGCGCACAGCGGGCTCGCGCAGTAGGCGGCATCGAACACCACGCCTTGCGCGGCGAGACGGTCCAACGTCGGCGTGCGCGCGACGCGGTTGCCGTAGGCCGGCAGCGCGAACGGCGTAAGCTGGTCGGCCATCAGGATCAGGATGTTGGGTGTCGGGTTCGTCATCGGCAGTCGTGGGGAAAACGGTGTTCGAATGGAACGGCGCGCCGCTCGTGCAGCGAGACGTCCGGCATGACGGAAGCGGCCCGACGAAAGTGCCGCGCGGGCACGCCGCGCTGGCTAGAATCGCGGAATGCGTTGCGTGCCACCCGTGGCGCGGAATGCGAAGCGGGGCGTGAAGCAGCCTGTAAAGCACCTGTGCCGCACCGTCCGATGCACTATCGCCTGCCCGAATTCGCGCGGGAAGGCGTCCGGCCCTTATGGGGCCATTAGAGGGACTTATGTCGAAATCCGAACCGTTACCGTCGATGCAGGCGCTGCGCGCGTTCGAATCGGCGGCCCGGCTCGCGAGCTTCACGGCCGCCGCGCGCGAGCTCGGCTCCACCCAGCCGGCCGTGAGCCAACAGGTGTTCCAGCTCGAGGCCGAACTGGGCGTGCCGCTGTTCGAGCGCA
>NZ_WIXR01000090.1:26089-26426 GCF_019425585.1 Burkholderia sp. COPS
CGCGCCTGGCCGGGCTGAAGCGCGTGATGCCGGATGTCGACGTGCGGGTCGTCACGTCGCAGGATTACGACGCGCAGCGCGACCACGGCGACATCGCGATTCTGTTCGGCGACGGCCACTGGCCGTCGTGCACGGCCGCGCGGCTCTTTCCGGAATCGGTCACGCCCGTGTGCTCGCCCGCGTTCCGCGACGCGCACCCGCACGTCGCCCGGGCCGATCACCTGCTCGCGTTGCCGCTGCTGCACGTGCAGCCGACGCGCCCCGAGCGCTGGCTGTCGTGGTCCGGCTGGTTCGACGCGCACGGCCTCGACACGGCAGCCGCCGCGCGCGGCGTGAC
>NZ_WIXR01000090.1:26526-26717 GCF_019425585.1 Burkholderia sp. COPS
CGCCGGTCGTCACGCCGCGCGGCTACTTTCTCGTGCGGCCGCCGCAGCGGCCCGAGCCGGACGCGACCCACGTGTTCCGGCGCTGGCTGCTCGACGCGTGCGCACCGGCCTGAGCGGCCGTCCGTCCGGCCGGCGGCTACGGGCCTGATGCACGCCTGACGCCCGCTGGACCGGCCGCGCTGGCGTGCCGA
>NZ_WIXR01000091.1:0-4209 GCF_019425585.1 Burkholderia sp. COPS
ATATGTCCGATATGTCCGATACATCCGATACAGCCGATACACCCGCTACGGTCGATACACCCGCTACGGCCGATGCACCCGCTACGGCCGCTGCGCCCGCTACGGCCGATGCACCCGCTACGGCCGCTGCGCCCGACCCGGTTCGACGCACGCGCCGCAGGCAGGCGACGCATTGCCGTGCATCGCACCCGCCGCGCGTCGCCCATGCGGCACGCATCCACCGCCACGCGACGAAGTCGCATTGACCGGCGCGACCGACAGGCGCGACAACGCGCCGCTCGATGCGTCACGCACCTTCACGCACCCTCGCGCATCGGTTGCGCAAGCAACTTCCATGCAACGACGGCCACGACGAGCGCGAGCACGCCGCTCACCGTCAGTGCATCGGCAAACCCGCTCGCGAACGCGACGGGCGCCGCCTTCGCGAGCGCACCGGCGGCCGACGGCGGCACACGCTCGAGCGCCCGCGCCAGGTCGCCGGCCAGCAGGCTCGACATGAACGGCGCATCGGCGAACGCGCGCAGGCCGGGCGCGGCGGACAGCAGCCGGTCGAGCCGCGCCTGCGTGCTCGCCGCCAGCACCGCGCCGAGCACGCCGACGGCCGTCACGATCGCCGAGAAGCGCGTCGTCGTGCTGATGCCCGACGCCATGCCGGTGCGATTCGACGGCACGCACGCCATGATCGCCTTCTGCGTGTCGCCGTTCATGATGCCCGCGCCGCAGCCCGTCACGAACATGCCGATCGCGACGAGCCGGTAGTCGCCAGCGGCCGTCAGCGCCGCGGTCGCGAGGTTGCCCGCGCCGATCAGCGCGAGCCCGCCCGCCAGGACGCCGCCGGACGACACGCGCGCGGCCAGCGCCGCGCCGAGCGACGGCCCGGCGATCATCGCGAACGCGAACGGCAGCATCCCGAGCCCCGCGTCGATCGCCGACATCCCGAACGCGTTCTGCAGGTACAGCGGCAGGAACGTCATCATCACCTGCGCGCACGCCGCATAACCGAACATCGCGAGCACGGCGCCGACGAAGCGCGGCTGGCGGAACAGCGCGAGATCGATCATCGGCCGCGCCTGCCAGCGCTCCGCGCCGACGAACGCCGCGAACAGCGCGGCGGCGAGCGCGAGCCGGCCAAGCGTCGCGGCCGACAGCCAGCCGTGCGACGGTGCGCCGATCAGGGCCGCGATCGCGCACGCGAGCGCCGCGCCGAACAACAGGCTGCCGGCCGCATCCACGCGCTTCGCGTGCGGATCGCGCGACTCGTCGATCGCGACGCGCGCGCCGGCCGCGAGCAGCATGCAGACGGGCAGGTTCAGCAGGAACACCCAGCGCCACCCGATCCATTGCGTGATCGCGCCGCCGACGAGCGGGGCGACGGCCGTCGCGATCCCCATGCACATGCCCCAGATCGCCCACGCACGCGCCCGTTCACGCCCGTCCGGAAAACGGTTCGCGATCACGGCGAGCGCGGCCGTCAGCAATAGCGCGGCGCCGCCGCCCTTCACCGCACGCGCGGCGATCAGCCAGCCCGCCGACGGCGCGACGCCGCAGCCGAGCGACGCGAGAAAGAACAGCGCGAGCCCCGCGCCGAGCATCCGCTTGCGCCCGAAGCGGTCGGCGAGCCCGCCGGCCGGCAGCAGGCAGGCGGCGAACGCGGTCATGTACGCGCTCACGACCCATTCGATATCGGCAAAGCTCGCGTGGAAACTGCGCGCGATGCTCGGCAGCGACACGGCGACGACGTTCGTGTCGAGCACGATCAGCGAGCAGGTCGCAGACGCGACGGCGAGCGTCGCGGCGGCGGGCATGCGGCCACCCGTGCGCGGGGCGGCAGCCGCGCCCGCGCGCGACGCCGGTGAAGACTGGGACATCGGACACTCCGGAACAGGTTGAACGAACCGTATGCTAGGCTTGCCCGGTATTGCCCGTCATTGACACTCAGACGCTTTTTTATTGACGAAAACTGCAATCATGGATCGGCTCGAATTCCGTCACGTGCGCGCGTTCCTGAGCGTCGCGCAGCACCTGCACTTCGCCCGCGCGGCCGAGGCGCTCGACATGGCGCCGCCCGCGCTCACGCGGCAGATCCAGGAGGCCGAACGCGTGCTCGGCGTGCGCCTCTTTCACCGGTCGCGCCGCGCGGTCACGTTGAGCGCGGCCGGCGAGGCCTATCTCGCCGAAGCGCGCGCCGCGGTCGAACACCTGCAGCGCGGCCGCGAACTCGCGGCGCTGGCCGAGCGCGGCGAGCTCGGCAGGATCGAGATCGGCTACGTGTCGTCGGCCGTCTATTCAGGCACGCTGCAGCGCACGGTCGGCGCGTTTCGCGACGCGCACCCGCGCATCGAGCTGAACCTGCGCGAAGTACCGATGGACGACGTCGCGAACCAGCTCGACACGGGCCGCCTCGACCTCGCGTACGTCCGCCCGCCGCTGCCGCTGCCCGGCGGCCTGCGGATCGTCACGCTGCAGCGCGACGTGTTCGTCGCGGCCGTGCCGGCCGGGTCGCGCTACGCGTCGATGGCCGCCGTTCGCGCGGCCGACCTCGCCGACGCGCGCTTCGCGGTGCCCGAACAGGAGCGCGGCACGCTCGAAGTCGCGCGCCGCGGCCGCTTCGCGCCGCTGGTCGCCGCCCGCCCGGGCGGCTTGCTCGCGGTGCTCGCATGCGTGTCCGTGAACGGCTGGGTCGCGGTGATTCCCGATGCGCTCGCCGGCTGCGTGTCGCTGCCGGGTGTCGTGTACCGGCCGATCGCCGGCAAGCCGATCACGTCGGAACTCGCGCTCGCGCACCGGCGCTTCGAAAAGGCGCCGGCAGTGCGCGCGTTCCTGCGGACGGTTCCGTCCGCCGCGCAAGACGCTGAATGAAACGCCCGCGTGCGGCGATGGCGACGGTGGCGACGGTGGCGGCGATGGCGGCGATGGCGGCGATAGCGGCGATAGCGGCGACGGCGGCGACGGCGGCGACGGCGGCCGGGCCGGCCGCCGCGGCGCGAATATGCATTGCACGATTCGATGTTTGTCGGCTGGAAACCGATTCCGTAACCTGCCCGGCAACCGCGCCACCTGCGCGCGGGTAACCGAGGACACTCCGCCGATGAACCCAACCTCCGCCCCGCCGCGCCGCCGCGTGCTGCAGCGTCTTGTCGCCCTCGCCGCCGCGCCGCTCGCCGGCGGCTTCGCACTGCCCGCCGATGCGGCGGGTGCCGACCCGTCGGGCGTCACGCTCGTGCTCGGCGACCAGGCCGGCGGCCTGCGCGCGCTCGCCGAAGCCGCGCGCGTGCTTGACGGCACGCCTTACCGGTTCCGCTGGGCCAACTTCCAGGGTGCCGCGCCGCTGTTCGAGGCGCAGCGTGCGGGGGCGATCGATCTCGCGCCGGCCGGCGACCTGCCCGTGCTGACGGCCGCGCTCGGCGATCCGTCGTTGCGGATCGTCGCGACGCGCGTCGGCTCGGCGACATCGCTCGGCATCGTCGTGCAGCCCGATTCGCCGGTCCGCACGGTCGCCGACCTGAAAGGACAGACCGTCGTCGTGTCGTCCGCGCGCGGCAGCATTTCGCAGTACCAGCTGTACGGCGCGCTGCGCGAACACGGCCTCGCGCCGCGTGACGTCGACGTGCGCTTCGTGCTGCCTGTCGACGCGTTCGCCGCGTTCGAGGCGAAGCGGATCGGCATCTGGGCGACGTTCGACCCGTACTATGGGCATGCGGTACGACGCGGCGCGCGCGTCGTCCGTGACGGCAGCGGCATCAATTCCGGGCTGGCGTTCCTCACGTCGCCGGTCGAAACGCTCGACGATCGCGCGAAGCGCGCGGCACTCGCGGACGTGCTGGCGCGGCTCGCCCGCGCGGGCCAGTGGGCGCTCGCGCATCCCACCGACTACGCGACCGTCTATGCGTCGCTCACGCGCCTGCCGCCCGACGCAGCCACCGACATCGCGCGCCGGGCCGCGCTCGCACAGCGCAGCCTCAGCGGTGCCGACATCGACGTGCTGCAGCGTGTCGCCGACCGCGCGGCAGGATCGCGCCAGCCGCCGCGCGGTCGGCGACACCCCCCACCACCTCGATGTCCGCACCGCCCAGGCTCCCCCGTCCGACCCCGGCCCGCCCCGCCCTGCCCGCGGCTGCGTCCGGCGCCCCGCCCGCCCCCGCCGCCTCGACCCGCGCCTCCTCGGCGGGCTGCCCCGGCGCCCCCTGCCCCCCCCCGCCCCGCCCCCCC
>NZ_WIXR01000092.1:0-2107 GCF_019425585.1 Burkholderia sp. COPS
GCCGGGCACCGTGTCGCCCGGGCGGGACGGCGGGGTTGGCCGCTGGCGGGCATAAAAAGGGACGGTTGAACGCCCTTTGGCTGCCATCCATGCCGACGCGACCGGCATCCTACCAGTTCGGCGGCGTGGACACAGTCAAGAATTGTCGGGGGCAGGGCCGCACGGGGCAGGGGGCGCGTCGAATGGCCGTGACGCTACCGGCTCGGGATGGGGTCATCCAGATGCCGTGATGCAACCTTGCCCGTTCTCCGCGAGCTTTCAGTCGCATGCGTGGCAACTGACAACCGTAAGGTGCCCGTCGATCGATGGTATTCGTCAACATCGTCACGCACCTGTGATTATCCCGAGCCTGTTTATTACTATCGCGTCGTAAATTGGTGCGATTATTTCGGAAAATTAAAAGGACCAATCATCACTTTCGCCTCCGGATTTTTTTGAGAATCCATGACACCTTGTCCTTGCTAAAACCAATTCCATCTGCTTTATTTACTCATACCAAATCAGGATAAAACGCTAACGGGGTATCACGGTCACTTTGTCGGGTATTGGTGCCTGACGAAGTGACATCGATTCACTACAGCATCCCTACGATCTGAAGGCGCAGCCCCTTTCCCGAGGGCGTGCTACGCCTGTTGCGCGTGTCCGCGCCCATGGAGGCGATCAGGTGACCACGCGGGCCCGCCCATGGCCCGCCGATTAATGCTTTCAAAATGCCACATGCTATTTGAATAAAACGAATTCGATTGAGCGCGAGTTTAAATGTTTTATTAACTACCTGCTTACGTTCAAAACCTGGCGGCCAAACCCTAATGCCACCCACGAAGGAGGCTGGATATATCATGAATAACGCATCTGGAGTCAGAGTTCGTCCGTCGATCGAATCGTTGCAAGTCGAATATCGGAAAGGCAACAAAAAGCCGCTGGAAGACCTGATGCGCGCGTGGAAAGGCATCAAGGCATTGCCGCCCGACGATCCGAACTCGTTCTTCATGATCGGCGGCTTCCACGGCGAGCCGTTCCGCGGCGCCGGCTGGGGCTCGGCGTCTTACTGGGGCGGTTATTGCAACCACGGAAACGTGCTGTTCCCCACCTGGCACCGTGCGTACCTGCTGCGGCTGGAACAGGCGCTGCAGAGCATCCCCGGTTGCGAGCAGGTGATGCTGCCGTTCTGGGACGAAACCAGCGAAGAGTCGCTGACGAAAGGCATCCCGTGGGCACTGACCGACCCGGATTTCGAGCTCGACGGCGAAAAGATTCCGAATCCGCTGGCCTCCTTCACGTTCAACCGGGCGATCACCGACAACATCAACGGCGACGATCCGAACTACAGCAAGCCGCTGCCGTACGTCACGGTTCGCTACCCGCTGTCGGGGCTCGTGGGTACCGACAAGGACCGGGCCGCGACCGAGAAGCACAACGCCAGGTTCAAGGATGCCAAGGAGAACGTGGTGTTGCTGAACCGGAACATCGTGGACTGGCTCACGTCCTACATCGTCGTGAAGGGCAACGTGGTGCCGACCAACGTGAAGCGCAAGTTCGAGCAGTGCCTGGACGCGCCGAACTACACGGTGTTTTCCAACACGACGTCCGCGGCCCAGTGGAACGAGAATCTGCCGGAAGGCGCGATTCCCGTCGTCCCGCNNCAACAAGATTCACCTGGCGGTCGGCGGGTTCGACGTGCCGCACGGCCCGAACAAGGGCGACTTCTCGCCGATTCCGGGCGCCAACGGCGACATGGGCGAAAACGACACGGCGGGCCTCGACCCGATCTTCTATTTCCATCACTGCTTCATCGATCGCGTGTTCTGGCTGTGGCAGAAGCGGCACGGCTTCACGCAGCACCTCGACGTCATCGCCGAGTATCCAGGCACCAACTCGGTCGACGCGCAGGGGCCGACGCCGGGCACGGTGCCCAACTCGTGGCTCACGCTCTCGTCGCCGCTCGATCCGTTCAAGAAGAGCGAGAACGGCAAGGAGCGCGCCTATACGTCGCTCGACTGCATCAACATCGAGGAGCAGCTCGGCTACACGTACGGCCCCGGTTCGCTGGAAGACCTGCCGAAGCTCTCGCTGGCGGCGACGACCGTGCCGGCCGGCAACAGCAGCA
>NZ_WIXR01000092.1:2114-4881 GCF_019425585.1 Burkholderia sp. COPS
CGCGGGGTCGTTCCTGGTCTCCGCGTACGTCAACGTGGACGGCGAGCGGCACCTGCTCGGCACGGAGGCCGTGCTGAGCCGCTGGAGCGTGCAGTACTGCGCGAACTGCCAGACGCACCTCGAAGTGAAGGCGTTCTTTCCGCTGGACCAGTTCTCGGTGAGTGCGGTGGAGGGGGCCCAGTACGACGTCGAGATCCATACGCGCGAAGGCGTACGCCTGCAGACACAACCGGCTTCGCCGCCCGCTTCGCAAGCCGTCGCCGGTGCGGCTCCGCAGGCCGCGCCGAAACTGTTCCGGCTCGAGGTCCGGTAACGACGGCGCGTGACGAACCGGCGCCATCGCGTGGCGCCGGTTCACTTCGGTATTTCGACGACACGGACATGAAGGGGAGGCGCGCGCATGAGCTACACACCCGAAACCGGCAGCCTGGTGGGCCAGTGGACCTATCGCAGTTTCCTGAACGATCCCGATCCGGCCACCGCATTCAACGACCTGGAATTCGGCCTCGGCACGATCGAGATCGCGCAGGCACCGGCGGGCATTTTCAAGGGGCGCATTTTCGGCCCGGGATGGGAGCTGCAGCTCAACGGCTGGATCAGCTACGGGAATCCCGGCACCGTCCGCTTCCAGGGGCGCGGCGTGGTCAGCGGCGAGGAGTGGGTCTACGACTATGTCGGGTACGTGAGCGCGCCCTGGCCCAACGGCATCAACCAGCGTCCGGCGCTGACCGGTTCGATCGTCCGGACGGTTCCGCATGCGAGCGGCAACGGCGGCGTCGCGCCGGCCGGGGTGGTGTGCTCGTGGTATGCGGTCATGCGAGATCCCGCCTGAACGGCCATGACTGCCCGGAGTGCTCCGCCAGCCGACCCGGCCAGGCGTCCGGCGACGGTGACGGGCGCGATCCGCGCATGCGTGGAGGCCGGGCTCGCGCGAACGGCCATGCTCCCGANNCGTTCGCGACCCTCGGCTACCTGGCGTGCGACTTGCCGACGAGGCTGCATGGTGCCCCTTCCAGCTGGATATGGAACGGCATCGGTGCGCTTGCCTGCGGCGTGGCGGGGTACTCGACGAGAGGCGGATCGCCGGGCAGGTGCGCGCGCCGGTCGATGCTCTGGTGCATGGCCGCCATCTGCGCGGGACTGACGCTCGATGCGATGCGGGCGCCCCTCGAGGCCATTCTCGACATCTGTGGCGGCACGCTCGATACCGGTGCCATGTGGAACATGCTGGTGCTCCATCTCCAGTGGTTCCCGATGTCGATGCTGGCCATGCTGGCGCTGCTGATTCGGCGCGAAGCCGACCGCAAGGACGGGCACCGGCGCNNGCGCCGGTGCGGATCGCGCTCGAATTCGCGGGGATGTTGCTCGTCATGGCGCTCGGCATGACCGCGATCAGGGCAATCGCAGACAGCGTGGGGCTGCGTTGGGATACGAGCGGCGTGGCCTTTGCGATGCTCGTCAGCATGCTGGCGTTCTACGCACTGAGCGATCGAGCGGCCCTCGCAGAGGAATCGCTGAAAGGCCGCTTGCGAAACAAGAACGGCCAGATTACTTAGGATGGCAAAAAACAGGTTGGAGATCGAATTCGGCGGAACATGATCGTGGCGCAGGTCGATCTCAATGAAAGAGACCACGCACCGGGCGGCGGGCGAACGCAGCGCAACGGTATCGGCCGGCATGCGCGGCGGCACGGCTTGCCTGAGCATTGTCCGCCGGCGTAGGCGCGACGCACGGCGACAACCGATTTCACAGACCCGTCGCACGGTTCGTCCCTGCAGCGGTCCCGCCGAAATTTCCGGCGGGGCCGCCGTCTGTCCATTTCCCGGAGAACACCATGCGATATCCATTGCAGTACGCCGGCGTCGGCGCCCCTGCGCCGCGTCCATCCGTACCCGAACCGCACGCACCGGGGCCGCGGGCCGACCTCGAGGAGGCGTGAGCCATGAGCGACGACGCACTCGACCCGTTGCTGCGGCAGTTCGCGGAGAAACGATTGGGACGGCCGCTCGAGCCGGCTGAAGAACGGGCGCTGCTCGAGCGGCTGCCGGGTCGTCACGCGGCCCAGCCGGCCCCGGCGGCCGGCNNCCGGCAGGAGGCGCGCGAGCAGGTCAAGCATTTTCTGCAGCTCAACCAGCAGAAGGCGTACGAGAAGATGCGCGGCATCCTGCAGACGATCGACGCGCAGAACGAGACGACCCTCGGCATGCTGGCGTCGGAACAGCAGAAGGTGTCCGGCGTACTCGACGCGCACGAGCCGCCGGACGACGCTCCGGCATCCGCCGCGGCCGACATCCAGGACAGCACCCGCGAGGCGCTGGCGGTGATCGGCGAACAGCTGACCGGCCTCATCCGGCAGGAAATCGACGCCTGCTTCCGGCACTACGTCGATTCGCTCGCCGAACGGCTCGCCGTGCGGCTCGACGCGATCGACGAGCGGCTGCAACGCATCGGCGCTCGTCCGGCCGAGATGCACGAACCGGCCGCTGCTGCCACAGCCACTGCTTCTGTTCACGATACCCCCGGGCCAGCGTCCATGGAGTAGCACACCGGGCATGCGGTTGAAGTCGAGCGGCTGAAGTCCGGCGGCTGGACACGAGACCGGCCGGCCCCGATGTGCGACCTCTCAACTACGTGAATCAAGGAGCAAAAAATGGGTGATACGTGTCAGGTGTGCCAGGTCAATCCCGCGATTACCGATGCCGTCACGCAGGTCAACGTCAAGGTGGTCGCCGAGGCGCCGGCGATGGCGATGGGCTCGCTGTACCAG
>NZ_WIXR01000093.1:0-6161 GCF_019425585.1 Burkholderia sp. COPS
TGCCAGTCCCCGCCGCGTCCACGCCAGTGGCCACCGCCCCAGCCGCCCCAGAAGCCGACCGAGATCGCCGGCGCTCCCCAGCCGTACCAGCCCGGGTAATACGCGGGGGCATAGTACGGATACGGATAGGGATACGGCGGCGGATAGGCCGGCGCGACGTAGACGGGAGCCGGGTCGGCCACGGGCGGCGCGACCGCCGTCGAGCCCTGGCTCGGTGCGGCGGTACCCGGTGCAGCCGGCGTGACGGGTATCTCGCGCTGCGTCAGCGTGGCCGGCGCCGGCGCGTAATACGGCGCATAACCGTATGGACTCGTGTAATAACAGCCGCCGAGGGCCAGCGTGGTCAACGCGAATACCGCACACCTCGCGGCAGGAATCGGGGTCATTTCTTGCTCCGGCGGAATCTGCGCTGCGCAGCCAGGCTGCGCGCCTGACTCTAGCTTACGTCCCCTGCAGATTTCCGCCCGGTATGATCGGTTACTTTTTGTTTCCGGCACCCTATGCGCGCGCAGGCACGCCGCGTGCTGGCATGTCTGCCGCGCCCGCGTTGAAGTTCGCGCAAATGCCCTCAACTTGAACGATGTCAGGCTGGCCGGCGCGGACGGGGTTCGCGAGCAACCGGCAGCCCGAAACCGGCGGACTTCGGCCCGCCCAGACAGGAGCGCGGCTCACGCCGCCATCGACATGACTACGCCACGCCCCACTCCCCGGGCGGACACGCCGCTCGATCCGATCATCCAGTTGCTGGCGCTCGCCGGCGAACAGGGTTATCTGACCCACGCCGACCTCGTCGACGCGCTGCCGCCCGAAAGCGACAGCCCTGACGCGCTCGACGTCGTGCGCGCCGCACTCGCCGACATCGGCATCGCCGTGCTCGACGAGCCGGCCGCGCCTGCGCCGTTCGCCGGTTCGTCGCCGGTCGACGTCGATCGCGATGCGCTCGACGAAGGCCGCGCGATGCTCGGCGACCTCGCACGCGGCACGAGCGCGTCGACCGACCCGCTCGCGCTCTACATGCGGCGCATGCAGGCGGTGCCGCTGCTCACGCGCGAAGGCGAAATCGTGCTTGCCCGCGAACTCGAGACGGGCCGTCACCAGATCCTGCATGCGATCGCCGGCTATCCGGCGGCGGTCGACTCGCTGCTTGCGCGTCACCGCGCGACGGCGACGACCGGCGGCGCCGGGTCTTCCGACGGCGACGGCGACGCTCCCGACACGCCCGCGCCGGCCAGCTACGACGCACTGCAGGCGGCCGTCGCGGCCCTGCGCGGCGCGTTGCACGCGCATGGCGTCCGTTCGGACGAATACCGCGACGCGCGTAACCGCATGGCGGCCCTGCTCGGCTCGATCGCGTGGCTCGCACCGGCGGTCGACGACGCGAGCCGCGTCGTGGGCACGCTCGCGTCCGCGCCGCACGGCACCGAAGCAGGCGAAGCCGCCTGCTTCGACGCGGTCGCGCGGCGGGCACTCGCCGCAGCGCTCGCCGACGGCCAGCAGAAAGTGCGCGACGCCACGCGCGCGATGCTCGAGGCGAACCTGCGGCTCGTGCTGTCGATCGCGCGCAAGTACATGAACCGCGGCGTCGACCTGCCCGATCTCGTGCAGGACGGCAGCCTCGGCCTGATGCGCGCGATCGAGAAATTCGAATACCGCCGCGGCTTCAAGTTCTCGACCTATGCGACCTGGTGGATCCGCCAGGCGATCGCGCGCGCGGTCGCGGATCGCGCTCGCACGATCCGCGTGCCCGTGCACGTGGGCGACCAGTACCAGCGTGTGCGACGGCATGCACTGCGTTTTCACCAGCGCACGGGGCGCCGCGCGACGCCGGCCGAACTCGCGGCCGAAACCGGCCTCGACGAGGACAAGCTGCGCGCGGTGCTCGCGCTGCCTGCCGAGCCCGTGTCGCTCGATGCGCCGCTGCCCGACGCGGACACCGGCCTCGTGGAGCTGATCGAGGACCAGGCGTCGGCCAGCCCGTTCGAGCAACTGGCCGACACGCGCATGCGCGAGTGTGTGCGGTCGCTGCTCCGGTCGGTCACGCCGGCCGAGGCGGACGTGCTGCGCCGGCGGTTCGGCCTCGGCGGCGCCGAGCCCGATACCTACGATGCGATCGCGCACGATGCCGGCATGTCGCGCGAACGCGTGCGCCAGATCGAGAAACGGGCGCTCGCCGCGTTGCGCACGGCTGCCGAGGCCGAGAACGCGCAGTCGTTTCTCGACGCGTGACCGCATCACGCGACGCACGGTCGTGCCCCGATCGGCACGACCGTGCGCCTCGCACCTGTGCTACGTTTGCTATTGACGTGCGTCAAGTTTTCTTCAACGCGTGTCGCGACAATGATGAAACGCCGACCGGCGCATCGTTCGCCGTGTCCATTCCGTTTGTGCTTCCCCGGGTCCCTCGCGATGCAGACGAGCGCCAGCCAAACGTACGAGGAAAACCGGCATATCGCGGCCTGCCTGCGCGAGGCGGCGCAACGGCTGGCTGACCAGGGCGCGAATCCTTACCGGGTCGCCGCGTACCGCGCGTCGGCCGGGACGGTCGAAGCGCTCGACCTCGACATCCGCACGCTGTTCGAGTCCGGCGGCGTCGATGCGCTCGGTACGTTGCCCGAGATCGGCACGGGGGTCGCCCAGGCGATTGCCGAGCTGCTGGTGACCGGGCGCTGGCGGCAGCTCGACCGGCTGTGCGGCGACGCCGTGCGCACCTCCGCATTCGAAGCGGTACCGGGTATCGGCCACGCGCTCGCGTTACGCATTCACGACCTGCTTCACATCGATACGCTCGAGGAGCTCGAACGCGCGGCCCGCAACGGCCAGCTCGAAACGATCTCGGGCGTCGGCCCGCGGCGCGCAGCCGGCATCCGCACCGCGCTCGACGACGTGCTGAGCCGCCGCCGGCGCTGGCAGGGCCACGTGCAGGACGCCGGCCCCGGCACCGAGCCTCCTGTCGAACTGCTGCTCTACATCGACCGCCTGTACCGCAACAAGGCCGCCGCCGGCGTGTTGCCGACGCTCGCGCACCGGCGCCTGAACGTGGACGGTTACGTGCCGTCGCCCGTGATGCACATGACCAAGGGCGGCTGGCATTTCACGGCGCTGTGCCTGCTTGCCGCGATGCGCACGCCGGAGGCCTCCCGCCCGACCGACTGGGTCTCGCTCTATTTCTACGACGCCGGGCAGCGCGAACACCAGCGCACCGTCTTCACCGAAACGGTCGGCTCGCTCGTCGGCAAGCGCATCGTGCGCGGGCGCGAGCAGGAATGCCGCGTGTACTACGCGGGCTGAGTCAGTCAGTCGTCGGAGGTTTCGTCGACGTCGAACGCCACGCCGAGCACGGACGCGATCTCGCGACAGGCATGAGTGAGCGCGCGTGTGCGGCGACCGGAATATTCCACCTCGAGATCGAACCAGGTCGAATACGACACGTAATCGGCGCCGCTTTTCCGGTTCGGCACGTCGAACCACAGCGTCACCGTGTAGCCGCCCTTCCAGCGTATCGGTATCACCCGCGTGAGCCGCAATCTCGTGATCGCGCCGTGACGGAAGCGGAAGCTGTCGTCGCCCACGCGGAACCCCGACCATGCGCCGTCGTTCGACACGAACACGGTCAGCGTTTGGTCAGGTGGCGCGGCCGGCACGCCATCCTCGACGGCAAGTTCGGCCATCGACACCATCGACGCGCCCGAATCGCCGTGCCCCGTCTCGACGTCCACATACGATTCGATCGTCCGCTTCGCGTTGTCGTAGAAATAGCGCGCGACGTCGGGCCGCGTGTTGCCAGCCATCGGAAGCACTTGCTTGAATCGTGCATGCTCGCCGTATCGAAACGGTACGTCGGGCGCATCGTCGGCATCGCCGGCGTCTTCGGCATCGTCAGCCGGTTCGTCGTCGGGACTGTCGGCCGGTACGGCCTGCGCGGTCGTCTCGGGCTGCCCGGTGCCCCCGCGCCGTCGCTTCACCCAGGCACTTCCCCACGTCAGCAGGGCAGTCTGCGCCGCCAGCACGGCCGCCATCGTCGCGCACCCCGCGAGAAATCCGTAGTGCGGCCCGACCTTCGATGCCGCATATGCGGCCGGAAGCACATAAAGCACCAGCAATGGCGCAAGCAATAACGACACGCGTCAACCCCGTTGTTCCTGCTTTCGTTTTCGAATTCCGGCCGGGATTGGCACCGCCGCCACCCTGCCGCCGGACTGCTGATGCCAACCGCACATCGCGCGGGCGCGCTACACCTATGCGCCTTCCGCCTTCGCGCGACGCGCCGGATTGCGATGCGCGGCAATGCGCAGCAGCTTCTGGAACGACGGGCATTCGAGATGGTTCGCCGCCGGGCACACGGCCGCGTGCCGCAGCGCATCGCGCACGGCGCCGAGACGGCGGATCGTGCGGTCGAGTTCGTCGGCCTTGCTGTCGAGCTTCGCGCGATCGATCGCAGGCAGGCCGTCCGTGTCCACCATCGCGAGGATGTCGTCGAGCGAAAAACCGGCCTCGCGGCCCAGCGCGATCAGGGCCAGCCGCTCCAGCACCGACTCGTCGTATTGCCGCCGCAGCCCGTGGCGACCGATCGGGACGATCAGCCCCTTTTCCTCGTAGTAGCGCAGCGTCGACGCGGGCAATCCCGAGCGCCGCGCCACATCCGCAATGTCCAGCCGACTCATGCTTGACCTCAAGTGAACTTGAAGTTGCAAGATAGGCGCTCGACTCCACAAAGACAAGCCCTGACTGCCATGAAACCGCCGAAACCACGCTGTATCGCGCTGCGCCGCGCGGCCGTCACCCTCCGCGCCGGTGGTCCGCGATGAGCCTGCCCGACGTCCTGCTCAACCTGTTGCCGATCGGCACGGGCGCCACGCTCGTGATGGATCTGTGGGCGCTGTTTCGCCGGCGTGCATTCGGCATTCCGTCGCTCGACCATGCGCTGGTCGGCCGCTGGATCGGTCACATGACGCAAGGCCGGTTCCGGCACGCGTCGATCGCCGCCGCGCCGCCCGTGCCGGGTGAACGCACGCTCGGCTGGATCGCGCATTACGCGATCGGCATCGCGTTCGCGGCGCTGCCCGTCGCGATCGCGGGCACCGCATGGATCGGCACTCCGACACCGCTCCCCGCGCTCGTGGCCGGCCTCGCCAGCGTGGTCGCGCCGTTCTTCGTGATGCAGCCCGCGTTCGGCCTCGGCATCGCGGCGTCGCGCACGCCGCACCCGGGCGTCGCTCGCCGGCGCAGTGTCATCGCGCATCTGTCGTACGGTGTGGGACTTTACCTGGCGGCGTTCACGCTGGCAGCACTGCCCCGTTGAGCACACCGTCTTGCCGAAGCCGTGACGGGTAGCGTCGGCTCCACGGAGCCGACGTCGACGCCCGCACAAGCGCTTCGTCGAAGTTTGCCGGGCGCTTTGTCCCGCGCGAGCCGAGCGATGGCCGCGTCGGGCCGCCGTACGGGCGCAACGGCGAGGCAATGTCCACGCCCATGCCGTCATACGGGCCAACGTGGCACGCCTGCGCGCGGCCACCCGGTCTTCCCGTTGCGGTCAACGCGTGCATCCGGCCGGCCCGGATGACGCCACCCATCACTCCCCGCCGCAGTCGATCAGGTTGTGGCGCACGCGCCCGAGCAGCCGCACCAGCGTATCGCGCTCGTCGGGCGTGAAGCCGCGCAAACCGTCGTCGACGACGGTGTCACCCACTTCGAGCATCTGCGGAAAGATCTCGCGCGACTTGTCGGTCAGCCGGATCACGAATGCACGGCGATCGTCGTCGTTCGCGACGCGCTCGATCCAGCCATAACTTTCCATCCGGTCGAGCAACCGGGTCAGCGAGATCGGCGCGATCTCGAGCCATTCGGCGAGCCGCGCCTGATTCATCTCGCCCTTCCACGTCAGGTATGCGATCACGCGGCTTTGCGCGCGCGTCAGCCCGATGCGCTTCGCGCGCCGGTCGAACAGGCGCCCGTTCAGGCGGGCCACGTCGGAAATCAGGTAGCCGATCCGGTTCTCGTAGGTCTTGTCCATGCGGGGATTATAGGGTCAAGCCGACAGCCCCCATCGCTCGCGGCCCGGCGATAAGCGGATCTATAATAAGCGTGCTTATAATTCCAGCGATACCGGATCGCCGCCCACGGCGACCGCCCCCACGGAGACACCCGCTTGAACCCCGCCGCCG
>NZ_WIXR01000094.1:0-12376 GCF_019425585.1 Burkholderia sp. COPS
GACGCGCGTCCGATGCCGCCGGCGGTGCATCAGGGAGGCGACGCGCGTCCGATGCCGCCGCCGGTGCGTCAGGGAGGCGGGGGCGGCGGCGGTTATGCGCGGCCGCAAGGTGGTGGAAACGGTGGCGGTAACCACGGTGGTGGCGGAGGCGGTGGCCCCGAGGATTTCCGTCACTGATGTCGCCGGCGCCGGGGATTCCCGGGCGCCGGACGAAAAAAAGCCGCTCCGGAGAGCGGCTTCCACAGCGGTGCGGGCGGGTTGTCCTGCTCCCAGTCCGACCGGCTGCGCGTGGCGGGCAGCCGGCGGTGCTGCTCGCGTCAGTCGTCGAGCAACGACAGGTCGCGCACGGCACCCTTGTCGGCGGACATGACCAGCTTCGCGTAGGCCTTCAGCGCGGC
Source organism: Burkholderia sp. COPS (assembly GCF_019425585.1). Taxonomy (NCBI): domain Bacteria; kingdom Pseudomonadati; phylum Pseudomonadota; class Betaproteobacteria; order Burkholderiales; family Burkholderiaceae; genus Burkholderia; species Burkholderia sp. COPS. The sequence goes on from NZ_WIXR01000094.1 coordinate 399, forward strand.
GGACACCTTGCGCGGACGCGGCTGCGCAGGCTTCCAGCCCTTCGCGTTCTGCTCTTCGCGGCGGCGCGCCAGCTCTTCGTCGGACACGAGTACGTTGATCGTGCGGTTCGGGATGTCGATGCGGATCTTGTCGCCGTCGCGCACGAGGCCGATCGCGCCGCCCGCCGCGGCTTCCGGCGAGCAATGGCCGATCGACAGGCCCGACGTGCCGCCCGAGAAACGGCCGTCCGTCAGCAGCGCGCATGCCTTGCCGAGCCCCTTCGACTTGATGTAGCTGGTCGGGTAGAGCATCTCCTGCATGCCGGGGCCGCCTTTCGGGCCTTCGTAGCGGACGATCACGATATCGCCGGCCTTGACCTTGTCGTTGAGGATGTTCTCGACCGCTTCATCCTGCGATTCGGTCACGTGAGCCGAGCCTTCGAACACGTGGATGCTCTCGTCGACGCCGGCCGTCTTCACCACGCAACCGTCGAGCGCGATGTTGCCCGTCAGCACGGCGAGGCCGCCTTCCTTCGAGAACGCATGCTCGTACGAGCGGATGCAGCCTTCCGCGCGGTCGAGGTCGAGGCTCGGCCAGCGCGTGTCCTGGCTGAACGCGACCTGCGTCGGGATGCCGGCCGGGCCGGCCAGGTAGAACGTGCGGACCGCATCGTCCTGCGTGCGGACGATGTCCCACTGGTCGAGCGCATCCTTCAGCGACGGCGCGTGCACGGTCGGCACGTCGGTGTGCAGCTTGCCGGCGCGGTCGAGCTCGCCCAGGATCGCCATGATGCCGCCTGCGCGGTGCACGTCCTCGATGTGGTACTTGTTCGTGTTCGGCGCGACCTTGCACAGCTGCGGCACGACGCGCGACAGGCGGTCGATGTCCTTCATCGTGAAGTCGATGCCGGCTTCCTGCGCGATCGCCAGCAGGTGCAGGATCGTGTTGGTCGAACCGCCCATCGCGATGTCGAGCGTCATGGCGTTCTCGAACGCCTTGAAACCCACCGAGCGCGGCAGCACTCGTTCGTCGTCCTGCTCGTAGTGCTGGCGGGTGAGCTCGACGATCCGGCGGCCGGCGCGCTTGAACAGCTGCTCGCGATCGGCGTGCGTGGCCACCACCGTGCCGTTGCCGGGCAGCGACAGGCCGAGCGCTTCGGTCAGGCAGTTCATCGAGTTCGCGGTGAACATGCCCGAGCACGAACCGCAGGTCGGGCAGGCCGAGCGTTCGACTTCGGCGACGTCGGCGTCCGAATACGACGGGTCGGCCGCGATCACCATCGCGTCGACGAGGTCGAGCTTCTTCAGTTCGACGGTCTTGGTGACCGGGTTCGCGAGGCGCGTCTTGCCGGCTTCCATCGGGCCGCCCGACACGAAGATCACCGGGATGTTCAGGCGCATCGCGGCCATCAGCATCCCCGGCGTGATCTTGTCGCAGTTCGAGATGCAGACCATCGCGTCCGCGCAGTGCGCGTTCACCATGTATTCGACCGAATCCGCGATGATGTCGCGGCTCGGCAGCGAATACAGCATGCCGTCGTGGCCCATTGCGATGCCGTCGTCGACCGCGATCGTGTTGAATTCCTTCGCGACGCCGCCGGCAGCCTCGATCTCCCGCGCGACGAGCTGGCCGAGATCCTTCAGGTGCACGTGCCCGGGCACGAACTGGGTGAACGAGTTGACGACCGCGATGATCGGCTTCGAGAAATCGTCGTCTTTCATGCCGGTGGCGCGCCAGAGCGAGCGCGCACCCGCCATGTTGCGGCCGGCGGTGGAAGTTTTGGAACGGTAAGTGGGCATTGTCGTTGCTGAAGAAATATCGCGGGAAAAGGGTGGAGGCACGGGGAATAAGGGCCTCTCTCGCGCCCGTGCGAACAACCTCTTGAGCTGCGCCCTGGGCAAACCCGGCGATTATCCCACAGCCGCCGCGGGCGTGGCGCCCGCGGGGCCGGCAACCGGGGCCGCAGGCGTGCCCGGCGTAAAACGTGCCGGGGGCCGCGGAACGGCCGCGCGACCGGGCGGGGAGGTGCCGGGCCGCGCATCGATCGGTGATCGCCGCGCGATCCGGCCCCGTGCGCGGGCGATCAGTCGAGCAGCGTCAGGATCTCGTCGTACAGCGCCTTCGGAATCCGCACGCCGTTCGCGATGCTGCGCGCGCGGGCGTCGAAGCGCCGTTGCGACGGCAGCCGCGCGCCCTGCGCGACGATCGATTCGAACATCCGCTCGCCGCGCGCGAGCCCCGTGTCGAGATCGTCGCCGAGGAACACCTTCGGGTCGAAGGCGATCACGAGTTCGCCATGGCACGGCGTCGCGCCGACGCCTTCGTCGAAGTCCATCGACTCGCGGCTCGTCATGTCGCCGATCAGCGCGCCGCCGAGCAACTCGACCATCGCCGCGAGCGCCGACCCCTTGTGACCGCCGAACGTGCGCATCGCGCCCTGCAGCGCGGCCTTCGGATCGGTGGTCGGCCGGCCATCGGCGTCGATCGCCCATTCCGGGGGGATCGCCTTGCCTTGCTTCGCATGCAGCTCGATGTCGCCGCGTGCGATCGCGCTCGTCGCGAAGTCGAACACGAACGGCACGCCGCCCGGGCGCGGCCACGCGAACGCGATCGGGTTCGTGCCGAACACGGGCTCCCTGCCGCCTTCTGGCGCGACCCAGCTATGGCTCGGATTCATCGCGATGCCGACCAGCCCCTCGGCCGCGATCGCCTCGACTTCCGGCCACAGCGCGGAGAAGTGGTAGCAATGGTTGATCGTCATCGCGGCGATGCCGTGCTGTTTCGCCATCTCGACGAGCACCGGCAGGCCCGTTTCGAAGCTCAGCAGCGAGAAGCCGCGATGCGCGTCGACCGCGACGATCGACGACGACAGCCGGCGCAGCGTCGGCACGGCTTGCGGATCGACCTTGCCCTTCTTCAACGAACGCACGCAGACGAGCAGCCGGTACACGCCGTGCGAATGGCATTCGTCGCGCTGGCCCTGCGTGATCACGTTGGCGATGGCCCGGGCATGGGTGTCGGACATGCCGTGGTGCGTCAGCACGCGCAGCGCGAGCGCGTGGACTTCACCGAGCGACAGGACGACTTCGGCGGTTTGCTCAGGCATGGTTCACCTCGCGCGGCGCGGGCACGCCGTCGATGCGTTGCGGCACGTTCAGCGGATTGCCGTTGCGGATCGCGTCCGGCAGCAACGCATCCGGCAGGTCCTGATACGACACGGGGCGCAGGAAGCGCTCGATCGCACGCGCGCCGACGGACGTCGTGCGCGTGTCGGACGTCGCCGGGAACGGGCCGCCGTGCACCATCGCATGGCCGACCTCGACGCCCGTGCCGAAGCCGTTGACGAGAATGCGGCCGGCCTTGCGCTCGAGCGTCGGGCGCAGCGCGGCGAACAGCGCTGCGTCGTCGTCGGCGAGATGCGCGGCGATCGTCAACTGGCCTTCGAGCGACTTCAGCACGCGATGCAGCGTGTCGGCGTCCGCGCAGCGCACGATCAGCGAAGCGGGGCCGAACACTTCTTCGCGCAGTTCGGGGCGTGCGATGAACGCGTCGGCCGAGGTCGCGAACAGTGCCGCGCGGGCCTGGTAGCGACCGCCCTCGACGCCTTCCGCCAGTAGTTCGACCGCATCGTGCCCGCGCAGCACCGCGACGCCTTGCGCGTAGCTCGCGTGGATGTGCGGTGTCAGCATCGTTTGCGCGGCTGCCGCGCGCACGGCATCGGCCGCCGCAGCTTCGAACGCGCGCAGCGCGGGCCCGTCGACCGCGAGCACGAGGCCCGGATTCGTGCAGAACTGGCCGGCGCCGAGCGTGAGCGATGCGACGAACTGCGGCGCGATCGTGTCGTGGCGCGTGTCGAGCGCGGCGGGAAACAGCAGCACGGGATTGATCGAGCTCATTTCCGCGTAGACGGGAATCGGCTCGGGGCGCGCGGCCGCGATGTGCATCAGCGCGACGCCGCCGCGGCGCGAGCCGGTGAAACCGACGGCCTTGATGCGCGGATCGGCGACGAGCGCCTGGCCGATCTCGCGCGATGCGTCGAACAGCAGCGAGAACACGCCGGCCGGCATCCCGCATTCGCGCGCGGCCTGCTGGATCGCGCGGCCGACGAGTTCCGACGTGCCGGGGTGCGCCGAATGCGCCTTGACGATCACCGGGCAGCCGGCCGCGAGCGCCGACGCCGTATCGCCGCCGGCGACCGAGAACGCGAGCGGGAAATTCGACGCGCCGAACACGGCGACGGGCCCGACCGCGACGTTGCGCAGGCGCAGGTCGACGCGCGGCAGCGGCTTGCGCTCGGGGCGTGCCGGATCGATCCGCGCGTCGAGAAAGCCGCCGTCGCGCACGAGCGACGCGAACAGCGCGAGCTGGCCGACCGTGCGGCCGCGCTCGCCTTCGATGCGCGCGCGCGGCAGGCCCGTTTCGACGACGCAGCGCTCGATCAGGTCGTCGCCGAGCGCCATGATGTGGCGGCCGATCGCGTCGAGAAACGCGGCCCGTGCTTCGAGCGACGTTTCGCGATAGATGTCGAACGCGTCGTCGGCGAGCGCGCAGGCCGTCTCCAGGTCATGCAGGCTCGCGCCGCCGAAGGCGGGCTCGAGCCGTTCGCCGGTGGCGGCGGCGATCGCGTGGAGGGTGCCGTTCTGTCCGGCGACGGCGGACTGGCCGATCAGGAGCTGACCTGTGAGTTGCATGGTTTTCCTCGGAAAAAAACAGGGGCCGGGCGTGGGGCGCCCAGCCGAAGGGATCATGGGAAACGGCGGGGGCGCGTCAGTCCTCGTCGTCGTCGAGCTGCAGCTTGCCGGAACGGACGCCGGTATTCGCCCCCCAGTAGTAGATGACGAGCGCGACGGCCGCGACGACGACCGTGTCGTACGGATGGGCGAGCCGGCCCGTGCCGCCGAAGCCGCCGAGATACGACAGCACGATCATCGCGGCATAAAACGCGATCAGCCACGCGGACGAGCGCACTTGCTCGGCGAGGCTCAGGTGCGCGGTCGGCACCCAGCGGCGGCACGCGAGATAGATGACGAACATCACGATCTGCAGGCCGAGCAGCCAGGACACCGTGCTCCAGCCCGACCAGTAGACGATCAGCGCGGCGATCACGAACGACGCGGGGCCGGTGATGCCGAATGCGCTCGCGCGGAACGGCCGCGGCAGGTCGGGCGCGGTGCGGCGCAGTGCGGCAACCGAGACCGGCGCGACCGCATAACTCAGCACCAGCGCGGCCGACACGATGTTGATCAGCGCTTCCCACGACGGGAACGGCATCGTCCAGAAGATCGCGAGGCCGAACGTGAGCCACAGGCCCGCGCGCGGGATGCCCGACGCTTCGTCGACGCGCGTGAACACCTTGAAGAAGGTGCCCGTCTTCGCCCAGCCGTAGACGACGCGCGGCGTCGCGTTCATGTAGATGTTGCCGCAGCCGCTCGGCGAGATCATCGCGTCGGCGACGACCATCACCGCGAGCCAGCCGACGCCGAGTGCCAGCCCGATGTCGCGGTACGGCAGCGTGAACGCCTTGCTGATGTCGTGCCAGCCGCCGGCAAGCATCGCGGTGGGGATGCTGCCGATGAACGCGAGCTGCAGCAGCACGTAGATCAGCGTCGACAGCAGGATCGACAGGATCAGCGCGATCGGGATCGTGCGCTGCGGATTGCGCACCTCGCTCGCGACCGACACGATCGGCGTGAGCCCGAGATACGCGAAGATGATGCCGCCGGCGGACACGGCCATCTCGATGCCCGGCATGCCGAACGGCGCGAAGCCGTGCACGGTCAGGTTCGCGGGTTTGAAGAACGTGAACAGCACGCCGATCACCGCGAGCGGCACGATGAACTTGAAGACGCTGATGATGTTGTTCGCCTTCGCGAACGTCTTCACGCTCGAGTAGTTCAGGTAAAAGAAGAAGCACAGCAGCGCGGCCTGCACGAGCCAGCCGAGCGTGGTCGGGTCGCTCGATCCTTCGACCGTCAGGCCAGGAAACCACGCGGCCGCGTACTGGCGCGCGGCGACGACCTCGATCGCGATCAGGCTCGAAAAGGCGATCAGCGTGATGAAGCCCATCAGGTAGCCGAGCAGCGGGCCGTGCGAGAACACCGGGTAGCGGACCACGCCGCCCGCGCGCGGCAGCGCGGCGCCGAGTTCGCAGTAGACGATGCCGAGCAGCAGCACCGCGAAGCCGCCGAGCAGCCACGAGAAGATGCCGGCCGGGCCCGCGATCGTCGACACGTGACTCGCGGCGAACAGCCACCCCGAACCGAAAATGGCGCCGAGACCGATGAACGTGAGATCGGTCAGCGACAGCTGTTTCTTGAACTTGCCGTGACCCGCGTCGGGGTGCGCGGAACGGGAAAGCGGGACAGACGGGTGTGCGTTGCCTTGGCCTGGCATGGGCGTGTCTCCTGGGGGAATGGCGGTGCAGGCGTCGAATGCGCCGCGCTCCGACGGAGCAGCGGCGCACGCCTGCCGGCCGGCGTCGCCCGGTTCGAACGACCGGGGCGGGCCGCGGGCCGTTCACGCGCGGCGCAGGCGGGCGCCGGGGCGAACGGGCCCGCAGGCCATGCCGGACCGGAGACGGCGGCGCGCAGGGGGAAAGCCTGCAAGCCGCCGCAGGGGGACTCGATCAGAGACCGACGTCGGGCAGCGCCGGGCGCGTTTCGAGCGCCTTCGCGACGATGGCCTTCACTTCCGCGAGCGTGTCGCCCTGCAGCGCGAGGCGCGGCGGGCGCGTGATCGCGCTGCCGCGGCCGACCAGCTCTTCGCACAGCTTGATGCACTGCACGAGGTCGGGGCGCGCGTCGAGGTGCAGCAGCGGCATGAACCAGCGGTACAGCGCGAGCGCTTCGTCGAAACGCTTTTGCTTGGCGAGGCGGAACAGCGTCTCGCCTTCCTTCGGGAACGCATTCGACATGCCCGACACCCAGCCTTCGGCGCCGACGGCGATGCTCTCGACCACGACGTCGTCGAGGCCCGCGAACAGCACGAAGCGATCGCCGACCGCGTTGCGCAGGTCGATGAAGCGGCGCGTATCGCCCGACGAATCCTTGAAGCAGACGATGTTCTCGCAATCCTGCAGCGCGATCAGCACGTCGGGCGTCACGTCGTTCTTGTAGATCGGCGGGTTGTTGTAGACCATCACCGGCAGGTCGGTGCTCGTCGCGACCGCGCGGAAGTGCGCGGCGGTTTCGTGCGGCTTCGCCGAGTAGACGAGCGCGGGCATCACCATCACGCCGTCGACGCCGACGCGCTGCGCTTCACGCACCGTGTTGCGCGCGAATTCGGTCGTGAATTCGGCGATGCCGGCGATCACCGGAATCTTGCCGCCCGCCGCGTCGCGGGCGGCCTCGATCACCTGGAGTTTCTCGCTCGTCGACAGCGACGTGTTTTCGCCGACCGTGCCGCAGACCACGAGGCCCGACACGCCGTCGTTCACCAGGTTCTTCACCACGCGGTGGGTGGCGTCGATGTCGAGGGAAAAGTCCGGCTTGAACTGGGTGCTGACGGCCGGGAAAACCCCGGTCCATTGAATGGCTTTGCGGCTCACTGAAATCTCCTACGTTCGTATCGGTCGGCCGACGGGTGTGTCGGTGTGGCAACCAGTATCGCCGCGCAAATGCCCATCACGCTTGAGTCGTATCGCGGAGCAAAATGACGAAATCGGCACAGCGGCCGGCAGGGGCGCGAAGGGCGCCTCGCACTATGCCGATTTCGTCGTCGTCCTCATCGAAAAGCCACAAGCGGACGGACGCGCGACGGAGGAAGCTATGCTCCTTTCCCCACTTCGGACGGCTCATGATGAAGCGCATCCAGATCATCGATTCGCACACGGGCGGCGAACCCACTCGACTCGTCGTGTCCGGCTTCCCCGCACTCGGCAGCGGCACGATGGCCGAGCGCCGCGACCTGCTCGCGCGCGAGCACGACCGCTACCGCACCGCATGCATCCTCGAGCCGCGCGGCAGCGACGTGCTGGTCGGCGCGCTGCTGTGCGAGCCCGTGTCGCCCGATGCGGCGGCCGGCGTGATCTTCTTCAACAATAGCGGCTATCTCGGGATGTGCGGGCACGGCACGATCGGCGTCGTGCGCACGCTCCACCACATGGGGCGCATCGCGCCCGGCGTGCACCGGATCGAAACGCCGGTCGGTACCGTCGAGGCGACGCTGCACGACGACCTGTCGGTCAGCGTGCGCAACGTGCCCGCGTATCGCCATGCGAAGGGCGTCGCGCTCGACGTGCCGGGTTACGGCCCCGTGAAGGGCGACATCGCGTGGGGCGGCAACTGGTTCTTCCTGATCAGCGACCACGGGCAGCGCGTCGCCGGCGACAACGTCGCGGCGCTCACCGCGTATGCGTCGGCCGTGCGCGAAGGGCTCGAACGCGCGGGCATCACCGGCGCGAACGGCGGCGAGATCGACCACATCGAGCTGTTCGCCGACGATCCCGAGCACGACAGCCGCAGCTTCGTGCTGTGCCCGGGCCTCGCGTACGACCGTTCGCCGTGCGGCACCGGCACGAGCGCGAAGCTCGCGTGCCTCGCGGCCGACGGCAAGCTCGCGCCGGGCGTCGTGTGGCGGCAGGCGAGCGTGATCGGCAGCGTGTTCCACGCGAGCTACGAAGAAACCGACGGCGGGATCGTGCCGACGATCCGCGGCAGTGCGCACCTGAGCGCGGAAGCGACGCTCCTGATCGAGGAAGACGATCCGTTCGGCTGGGGTATCGCGCCGTGAGCGACGCGAAGACGGATGTCGTCGTGATCGGCGCCGGCATCGTCGGCGCCGCGTGCGCGCACGAACTCGCGCAGCGCGGGCTGCGCGTGCTCGTCGTCGACGACGCGAGCGGCGGGGCGACCGGCGCGGGCATGGGGCACCTCGTCGCGATGGACGACAACGCGGCCGAACTCGCGCTGAGCCATTACTCGATCGAACTGTGGCGCGCGCTGAGCGGCGAGATGCCCGAAGGCTGCGCGTACCGCAACTGCGGCACGCTGTGGCTCGCGGCCGATGCGCACGAGATGGATCTCGCGCGCGCGAAGCAGGCGGCGCTCGCCGCGCACGGCGTGGCCGGCGAACTGATCGACGCGGCGGCGCTCGCGCAACTGGAGCCGATGTTGCGCGCGGGCCTCGGCGGTGCGCTGAAGATTCCAGGCGACGCGATCCTCTATGCGCCCGTCACCGCGAACTGGCTGCTGCAGCGCGCGCCGCGCATCACGCTGCGGCGCGACCGCGCCGTCGCGGTCGACGGCCCGAGCGTGACGCTCGCCAGCGGCGACACGCTGCGCGCGGAGCGGGTGGTCGTGGCGAACGGCGTTGCGGCGCGCACGCTGCTGCCCGAACTGCCGCTGCGCCCGAAAAAGGGCCATCTGCTGATTACCGACCGCTATCCGGGCCAGGTGTCGCACCAGCTCGTCGAGCTGGGTTATGCGGCGAGCGCGCATGCGAGCGACGGCACGTCGGTCGCGTTCAACGTGCAGCCGCGGCCGACCGGCCAGCTGCTGATCGGCTCGTCGCGCCAGTTCGACACCGAGGACGCGCAAGTCGAGCCGCCCGTGCTCGCGCGCATGCTGCGCCGCGCGGTGGGCTATCTGCCGGACCTGGCCGACCTGAACGGCATCCGTGCATGGACGGGGTTCCGTTCCGCGAGCCCCGACGGCCTGCCGCTGCTCGGCGAGCACCCGGCACGGCCGGGCGTGTGGCTCGCGGTCGGGCACGAAGGGCTCGGCGTGACGACCGCGCCGGGCAGCGCGCGGCTCGTCGCCTCGCTGATGGCCGGCGAGCGGCCGCCCATCGATATCGAACCGTATTTGCCGGGACGCTTCCTGACCGCGTCCCTTGTAGCCGGAGCGCTGACATGAAACGACGACCCCCACGCTCACTTCGTTCGCTGCCCCCCGGGGGGGCGGTGAGCCTTCTTGGGGCGACCCGGCGGAGGCTGACATGAAACGACGACCCCCGCGCTCACTTCGTTCGCTGCCCCCCGAGGGGGCCGTCAGCCTCCTTGGGGCGGCCCGGCGGAGGCTGACATGATCATTCATCTGGACGGCCGCGCGCTGACGGTGGCCGACGGCGCGACCGTCGCGGCCGCCATTGCGGCGAGCGGCGACGATACGACGCGCGTGTCGTGCACGGGCACGGTGCGCGCGCCGTTTTGCGGGATGGGCATCTGCCAGGAGTGCCGGATGACGATCGACGGGCGGCGCCGGCTGGCGTGCCAGACGTTGTGCCGTGACGGGATGCAGGTGGAGCGTACGCGATGAAACAGGAACGACTGAGCGTCGACGTCGCGATCGTCGGCGCGGGCCCGGCCGGGCTGTCGGCCGCGCGGGCCGCCGCACGAAGCGGTGCGACGGTGGCGATCGTGGACGACAACCCGCGCGCGGGCGGGCAGATCTGGCGGCAGGGCGCAGCGGCCACGCCCGCGCCGGTCGCCACCGAGCGGCTCGCCGTATTGCGGCAGCCGAACGTCACGCATCTCGCGGCGACGCGCATCGTCGCCGAAACGCAGCCGGGCACGCTGCTGCTCGAAGACGACGAACGCGGGCTGCTGCTCGATTTCCGGACGCTGATTCTCTGCTGCGGCGCACGCGAACTGCTGCTGCCGTTTCCGGGCTGGACGCTGCCGGGCGTCACCGGTGCCGGCGGCCTGCAGGCGCTGGTCAAGTACGGCCTCGACGTGCGCGGGCAGCGCACGGTGATCGCGGGCAGCGGGCCGCTGCTGCTGGCGAGCGCGGCGACGGCCCGCCAGGCCGGTGCGCGCGTGTCGCACGTGCTCGAACAGGCAGGCTGGGGCGATGTGGCCGGCTTCGGCGTGGGGCTGTGGCGCTGGCCGTCGAAGCTCGCGCAGGCCGTGAAGCTCGTCACGGCTGCGTACCGGGCCGATGCGCACGTCGTCGAGGCGTTCGGCGACAAGCGGCTCGAACGCGTGCGGATCCGGCACGGCGACCGCGAGTTCGACGTCGACTGCGACCGGCTCGCGTGCGGTTTCGGCCTCGTGCCGAATACGGTGCTGCCGAGCCATCTCGGTTGCCGGATCGACAACGGCGCGGTCGCGGTCGATGCGCACCAGCGTACGAGCCGCGACGGGGTGTTGGCGGCCGGCGAGTGCACGGGCGTCGGCGGCAGCGAACTGGCGATGGTCGAAGGCGAGATTGCCGGCCATGCGGCAACCGGGCAGACGGCGCCGCTGGCGGCGCTCGTCGAGCGGCGCGCGCACTGGCAGGCGTTCGCGGACGCCGTGCGCGAGCGGTTTGCGATCCGCGAACCGATCCGCCGGCTGGCGCGGCCCGATACGCTGCTGTGTCGCTGCGAAGACGTGCGTTTCGAGGCAGTCGCGCAAGCGCCGGGCTGGACGGCCGCGAAACTGCAGTCGCGTTGCGGGATGGGCGCATGCCAGGGCCGCGTGTGCGGTGCGGCTGCGCAGGCGTTGTTCGGCTGGACGCCGCCGGTACCGCGCACGCCGCTCGTGCCCGCGCGGGTCGGTACGCTGATGCTGGACGGTACGGGCTCCTGCGACGGCGCGTGACGGATCGCGGGATCACGGAATCGCAACATCGCAACATCGCAACATCGCAACATCGCAACATCGCAACATCGCAACATCGCAACATCGCAACATCGCAACATCGCGGCCCGGTTGACACCGGGCCGCGTCATTCATTCCGCCGTCACTTTCTCCCATCCGCCGACCTGCGGCGCGGCACAGGCGCGCAGGCACTCGATCGTCGCGGCCACCGCCGCGCGATTCGCACTGTCGGGGTGCCAGTACATCGACACCGCGCCCTGGCCTTCGAGCTGCATCGGCAGGATCCGGATCGCGTTCAATTGCGCGAAGCGCTGCGCGGCACGATACGACGCGACACCGAGCAGGTCGGTGTTGTTCAGCAGCGTGAGGTTGAGGATCGACGAATTCGATTCGACACAGTGGGGCGGCCGAACGCGGCCGGCGGCCGTCAGCGCGGTCTCGAGCGCGTTGTGCACGGGCGTGCCCGACGGCCACACG
>NZ_WIXR01000095.1:0-2368 GCF_019425585.1 Burkholderia sp. COPS
AGCCAGAAGCCGAGCGCGCCGACGATGAAGTACAGCACGATCAGCTCGCCGATCCGCACCCACCCGCCCTTCTTCGTCGCGCCGAACGGCACGACGGCGAAGAGGCGTTGGTTCAGGAACGGCAGGTTGGCGCAGACGAACGCCAACAGCACGATAAACCAGCCGGCTGCCGACATTACAGCGGCAGCGTGTGACGAATTGCCTGCAGGCAGGCCGTCAGCAGCGGGCTCGGGATCAGGCCGAGCACGACGACCGCCAGGCCGTTCAGCACGAGGATCGTGCGCTTGCAGAAGTCGCCCGTGATCGGCGTTGCATCCTGCGGTGCGTCGAAGTACATCAGCTTCACGATGCGCAGGTAGTAGAACGCGCCGAACAGCGACGTGATCACGGCCAGCACGGCCAGCCACGTGAGACCCGCGTTGACGGTCGCCTCGAGCACGGCGAGCTTCGCGTAGAAGCCGACGGTCGGCGGGATGCCCGCCAGCGAGAACATCATGACCATCATCACGAACGCGAACACCGGGCTGCGCTTGTTGAGGCCCTTGAAGTCGTCGATCGTGTCGGCTTCGAAATCGCGGCGTGCGAGCAGCATCACCACGCCGAACGAGCCGAGCGTCGTGATCAGGTAGACGATCGCGTAGAACATCGCCGAGCTGTATGCATTCGCCGGCGCCGACGCGTCGCCCTTCACGATGCCCGCGAGCAGGCCGAGCAGNNCGCGAGCATCCGCTTGATGTTGCGCTGGACGATACCGGTGATGTTGCCGACGATCAGCGACAGCGCGGCGAGGATCACGAGCGCGGTCTGCCAGTTCTGCGCGAGCGGCAGCAGGCCCATCACCAGGAAGCGCAGGCCCCACGCGAACGCGGCAACCTTCGGGCCGCCGCCGACGAACAGCGTCATCGCGGTCGGTGCGCCCTGGTAGACGTCCGGCACCCACATGTGGAACGGCACGGCGCCGAGCTTGAACGCGATACCGGCGACGATGAAGACCACGCCGAACATCAGCACGGCTGCGTCGGTGTTGCCGCCGACCGCCTTGTACACCTCGCCCAGCTCAAGCGAGCCGGTCGCGCCGTACAGCATCGAGATGCCGTACAGCACGAAGCCCGACGCGAGCGCGCCCAGCACGTAGTACTTCATCGCCGCTTCGCTCGACTGCGCGGCGTCGCGGCGCAGTGCGATGACTGCGTACAGCGACAGCGACATCAGTTCGAGACCGAGGTACAGCGTCAGGAAGTTGTTGCCCGACACCATGACCAACTGCCCGAGCAGCGAGAACATGCCGAGCAGGAACACGTCGCCGCGGAACATGTCGCGATCCTCGAGGTACTTGCGCGAATAAACGAGCGAGACCGCGAAACCGAACGACACGACGGCCTTCATCGTGCTCGCGAACGAGTCGACGACGACCATCTTCGAGAAGAAGTAGTACTGCTGCGGGTCGAGTGCCTGCACCGCGAACCACACGCCGGCGACGACCGACGAAACAACCGCGATCAGGTAAGTCAGGCGGCGGCCGGAAGCACCGGTAAAGGTGTCGTTCAGCCATGCGACGACGATGGCGGCCATCACCAGCGCGTCAGGCAACAGGACATTCATAGGAGCGTTCATGATCTTGATTTCCTCCGCTCGCGATTACTGCGCCAGCGGCAGCTTGGACTGCGCGACATGGGAGAGGAGGTTTTCCACGGAAACGTGCATCACGTCGGTGAAAGGCTTCGGATACAGGCCCATCAGCAGCGTGAACGCGGCGAGCACGGCCAGCATCAGGAATTCGCGACGGCCGATGTCCTTCAGCTTGGCAACGTGATCGTTCGCCACCGCGCCGAAGTACACGCGCTTGTACATCCACAGCGTGTAAGCAGCGCCGAGGATCAGCGTGAACGCCGCGCCGAATGCGATCCAGAAGTTGTACTGGACGGCCGCGAGAATCACCATGAACTCGCCGACGAAACCCGACGTGCCCGGCAGGCCGCAGTTGGCCATCGAGAACAGCATCGCGAACGCCGCGAACTTCGGCATCACGTTGACGACGCCACCGTAATCGGCGATCTGGCGCGAGTGCACGCGGTCGTACAGCACGCCGATGCAGAGGAACATCGCGCCCGACACGAAGCCGTGCGAGATCATCTGGATGATCGCGCCTTCGACGCCGAGCTGGTTGAAGATGAAGAAGCCGAGCGTGACGAAGCCCATGTGCGCGATCGACGAATACGCGACCAGCTTCTTCATGTCGGCCTGCACCATCGCGACGAGGCCGATGTAGATCACCGCGATCAGCGACAGCGTGATCACGACGGGGGCCAGGAAGTGGCTCGCGTCAGGCGTGATCGGCAGCGAGAAGCGCAGGAAACCGTACGCGCCG
>NZ_WIXR01000096.1:0-3984 GCF_019425585.1 Burkholderia sp. COPS
CGTGCTGATCGCGCTGCTCGGCGGCGCGAAGGCCGACATCAACCTCGGCGAGATCCTGCGCCGCCGGCTGACGATCACGGGCTCGACGCTGCGCCCGCGTCCGGTCGAGTTCAAGGCGCAGATCGCCGCGCAACTGAAGGCGCGCGTGTGGCCGCTGATTTCCGATGGCCGCATCAAGCCGGTGATCTATCGTGTATTGCCGGCCGCGGATGCCGCGCAAGCGCATGCGCTGATGGAAAGCAGCGAGCACACCGGCAAGATCGTCCTGGATTGGGGGTCGAACGCCTGACGGCCCGTGTGGCCGGGCTTGACATACGCGGTTTGACCGGTTCAAGCCGTGCGCAGTAAAATCGCGGGTTTGCTTCGCCAGATCAAACCTGACGGCCGGTTTCCGGCGCGTCAATGGCACGTAAATGGCACGTTAATGACCAAGCGGTGACGAGACAGACACGATGTCGAAACAGAGAACTAAGCGTGTGATCGGCAACTGGAAGATGCACGGCCGGCTGGCCGGCAACCAGGCGTTGCTGAACGAAGTGGTGCAGGGTGCGGGCGCGGTGGCGGCCGAAACGTCGGTCGGCGTGTGCGTGCCGTTCCCGTATCTCGCGCAGGTTCAGGCGCAGCTCGACGGCGGCCGTGTCGCCTGGGGGGCGCAGGACGTGTCGGCGCACGAGCAGGGCGCGTTCACCGGCGAAGTGGCGGCCGCGATGGTCGCGGAGTTCGGCGCACGTTATGCGATCGTCGGTCATTCGGAGCGTCGCGCGTATCACGGCGAGCGCAACGAGACGGTCGCGGCGAAGACGCAGCGCGCGCTCGCGGCGGGGCTCACGCCGGTCGTGTGCGTCGGCGAGACGCTCGACGAGCGCGAGTCGGGTGCGACCGAGCAGGTGGTTGGTGCGCAGCTCGACGCGGTGCTGGCCGTGCTGACGGCCGACGAGGCTGCGCGCATCGTCGTCGCGTACGAGCCGGTCTGGGCGATCGGCACGGGCAAGAGCGCGACGTCGGCGCAGGCACAGGACGTGCATGCGTTCCTGCGTGGGCGTCTCGCGGCAAAGGGTGCGGCCGACGTGTCCGTGCTGTACGGCGGCAGCGTGAAGCCGGACAACGCGGAAGAGTTGTTCGCGCAGCCGGACATCGACGGTGGCCTGATCGGCGGCGCGTCGCTGAAGGCGGAAGATTTCCTGGCGATCTGCCGGGCCGCGCGATAAGCGGTCCGGGATCGAATTGAACCATGAGGGCGGCCGGTCGTTCCGGTCGCCCGATCCAATCGGGTGGGTGTGATGCTGTTATTCAAGACGCTGATTATTGTGGTGCAGGTGCTGTCTGCACTCGGTGTGATTGGTCTCGTGCTGCTGCAGCACGGCAAGGGTGCCGACATGGGCGCTGCGTTCGGCAGCGGCGCGTCGGGCAGCCTGTTCGGTGCCACGGGGTCGGCGAACTTCCTGTCGCGTACGACGGGCATTCTCGCAACGATCTTCTTCGTCGCGACGCTGGCGCTGACGTATCTCGGTTCGTACAAGTCGACGCCGTCGGCCGGTGTGCTCGGCACGGCAGCGACCGCGCCGGCATCGGCACCTGCAGCATCGGCGCCTGCAGTCGCGGCATCTGCCGCCGTTGCGGGTTCGGCTGCGAGCACGCCGGGCCAGGATGTCCCGAAATAAAAAGTTAAAATTTTTGCGATTGTGCGTTGAACAATTCCGGGACTCAGGTTAGAATTTAATTCTTGAAGCGATTCGCGGGAAACAAGTAGTTACAACCCCGGTTGCATGCAGTGCCGACGTGGTGAANNCGAGTCTCGCCGTCGGCACCAAAGTTACTCAATGCCAGCCGCTTCTAGTGGCTGGCATTTTTCATTTCTGGGGTGTGCTTGCGGTTGTCTTGCGATCGCGTGCACTCCGAAATGATTCCTTCCGCCGGAAGTGGTATTCTCCGGACGCTCAGAACCAACCGATAGAGGATTGCCTTGAACCTCGCAGCCTATTACCCCGTCTTGTTGTTCCTCCTCGTGGGCACTGGTTTAGGTATAGCGCTGGTCAGCATCGGCAAGCTCCTTGGTCCCAACAAGCCGGACGTCGAGAAGAACGCACCGTACGAGTGCGGCTTCGAAGCCTTTGAAGACGCCCGGATGAAATTCGACGTCCGGTACTACCTCGTCGCCATCCTGTTCATCATCTTCGATCTCGAAACCGCATTCCTGTTTCCGTGGGGCGTCGCGCTCCGGGATATCGGCTGGCCGGGTTTCATCGCAATGATGATTTTTCTGCTCGAATTCCTGCTGGGCTTTGCCTATATCTGGAAGAAAGGCGGCCTCGACTGGGAGTGATGGGTTAATCGCCGGTTTGCATGGGCGGCCACGCTCGGTCGCTCGTCTGGAGTGGAAAGCAAATGAGTATCGAAGGGGTCTTGAAGGAAGGGTTTGTCACCACGACGGCTGACAAGCTGATCAACTGGACGCGTACCGGCTCGCTGTGGCCGATGACGTTCGGGCTCGCGTGTTGCGCCGTCGAAATGATGCATGCGGGCGCGGCCCGTTACGACCTGGACCGGTTCGGCGTCGTGTTCCGCCCGAGCCCGCGCCAGTCGGACGTGATGATCGTCGCCGGCACGCTCTGCAACAAGATGGCGCCCGCGCTGCGCCGCGTGTACGACCAGATGGCCGAGCCGCGCTGGGTGATCTCGATGGGATCGTGCGCGAACGGCGGTGGCTACTACCACTACTCGTACTCGGTGGTTCGCGGCTGCGACCGGATCGTGCCGGTCGACGTCTACGTGCCGGGCTGTCCGCCCACGGCCGAGGCGCTGGTCTACGGCGTGATCCAGCTTCAGGCGAAGATCCGCCGCACCAATACCATCGCCCGTCAATAAAGCCCCGAGCGTCCCCTCAATATGGCAAGCAAAATCGAGACTCTCAAGGCAAACCTCGAAGCCGCGCTCGGCGCGCGCGTGGTGAGCCTCACCGAAGCGATCGGTGAACTGACGCTCGTCGTGAAGGCGAGCGATTACCTCGAAGTCGCAAAGACGCTGCGCGACGATCCGAAGCTCCGTTTCGAGCAACTGATCGACCTGTGCGGCGTCGACTACCAGACCTTCGGCGACGGCGCCTACGACGGCCCGCGTTTCGCGGCCGTGTCGCACCTGCTNNGGACGTCCGCGAACTGGTACGAGCGCGAAGCGTTCGACCTGTACGGCATCGTGTTCGAAGGCCACCCCGACCTGCGCCGCATCCTCACCGACTACGGCTTCATCGGTCACCCGTTCCGCAAGGACTTCCCGGTGTCGGGCTACGTCGAAATGCGTTACGACCCGGAAGAGAAGCGGGTCGTGTACCAGCCGGTGACGATCGAGCCGCGCGAAATCACGCCGCGCGTGATCCGCGAGGATCGCTATGGCGGTCTGAAACATTAAGGGGGCGTCATGGCAGAAATCAAGAACTACACGCTCAACTTCGGCCCGCAGCACCCGGCAGCGCACGGCGTGCTGCGCCTCGTGCTCGAGCTCGACGGCGAAGTCATTCAGCGTGCCGATCCGCACATCGGCCTGCTGCACCGCGCGACGGAAAAGCTCGCGGAATCCAAGACTTTCATCCAGTCCGTGCCGTACATGGACCGTCTCGACTACGTGTCAATGATGGTCAACGAGCACGGCTACGTGCTCGCGATCGAAAAGCTGCTCGGCATCGAAGTGCCTGAGCGCGCGCAGTACATCCGCGTGCTGTTCGACGAGATCACGCGCGTGCTGAACCACCTGATGTGGATCGGCGCGCACGCACTCGACGTCGGCGCGATGGCGGTGTTCCTGTACGCATTCCGCGAGCGCGAAGACCTGATGGACGTGTACGAAGCGGTGTCCGGTGCCCGGATGCACGCGGCGTACTACCGTCCGGGCGGCGTCTATCGCGACCTGCCTGACGCAATGCCGCAATACAAGGCGTCGAAGATTCGCAACGAGAAGGCGCTCGCGAAGATGAACGAAGCGCGCAGCGGC
>NZ_WIXR01000096.1:4006-5679 GCF_019425585.1 Burkholderia sp. COPS
TTTCGACGTGCCGGTCGGCGTGAACGGCGATTGCTACGACCGCTACCTGGTTCGCGTCGAAGAAATGCGCCAGTCGATCCGCATCGCGAAACAGTGTATTGAGTGGCTCCGCAAGAATCCGGGCCCGGTGATGACCGACAATCACAAGGTCGCACCGCCGTCGCGCGTCGGCATGAAGACCAACATGGAAGACTTGATTCACCACTTCAAGCTCTTCACCGAAGGTTTCCATGTGCCGGAAGGCGAAGCGTACGCGGCGGTCGAGCATCCGAAGGGCGAGTTCGGCATCTACCTCGTGTCGGACGGTGCCAACAAGCCGTATCGCCTCAAGATTCGCGCACCGGGTTTCGCGCACCTGGCGTCGCTCGACGAAATGGCGCGCGGTCACATGATCGCCGACGCCGTCACGATCATCGGTACGCAGGACATCGTGTTCGGCGAAATCGATCGCTAATGGTTGCGCCGCCCGTTTGTCGCGGGCGGCGAGCGGTAAGTCACACGCGAAGTCACATGCTGCATGCGCTGAACCGGCGCGGCTTCGCAAGCTGTCAACAGAGTGAGCGCCAGGTCTGCCGTCCATGCACCCCAGTGTGCGGCAGGTTGTTCGTTCGGTAGGAATTGAAAGAGTCGTGTCTGAAAATGATCTCAGCTGAAGGCCTGAAGGAAATCGATCGAGCGTTGACGAAGTATCCCGCCGATCAGAAACAGTCCGCCGTGATGTCGGCGTTGGCCGTTGCTCAGGAAGAGCACGGCTGGCTGTCGCCCGAACTGATGCAGTTCGTCGCGGACTATCTCGGCATGCCGGCCGTTGCCGTGCAGGAAGTCGCGACGTTCTACACGATGTACGAGCTCAACCCGGTCGGCAAGCACAAGATCACGCTCTGTACGAACCTGCCGTGCCAGCTTGGCCCGCACGGCGGCGCGGAAGCGACTGCCGACTACCTGAAACAGAAGCTGGGCATCGGCTTCGGCGAGACCACGCCTGACGGCAAGTTCACGCTGAAGGAAGGCGAATGCATGGGCTCGTGCGGCGATGCGCCGGTGCTGCTGGTGAACAATCACAGAATGTGCAGCTTCATGAGCCGCGAGAAGATCGACCAGCTGCTTGAGGAGCTCTCGAAATGACGTCCCTCCACGACCGTCACATCAAACCGCTGATCCTCGCTGGTCTGAACGGCGAGAACTGGCATCTCGAAGATTACGTCGCGCGCGGCGGCTACAAGCAGCTGCGCCGCATTCTCGAAGAAAAGATTCCGCCCGAGCAGGTGATCGCCGACGTCAAGGCGTCGGGCCTGCGCGGCCGCGGCGGTGCGGGTTTTCCGACCGGCCTGAAGTGGAGCTTCATGCCGCGTCAGTTCCCGGGGCAGAAGTACCTCGTCTGCAACTCGGACGAAGGCGAGCCGGGCACGTTCAAGGATCGCGACATCCTGCGCTGGAACCCGCACGCGCTGATCGAAGGCATGGCCATCGGCGCGTACGCGATGGGCATCACGGTCGGCTACAACTACATCCACGGCGAGATCTTCGAAGTGTATCGACGCTTCGAGGCCGCGCTCGATGAAGCGCGCGCAGCGGGCTTCCTCGGCGACAACATCATGGGCTCGGAATTCTCGTTCCAGCTGCACGCGCACCACGGTTACGGCGCGTACATCTGCGGCGAGGAAACGGCGCTG
>NZ_WIXR01000097.1:0-1283 GCF_019425585.1 Burkholderia sp. COPS
GGAAGGGCAAAGCAGTAGATGCACCCGTGCTCGCAACCGCGATACGGATTGAGCGATACGCTGAATGGAATATCGGGCGACTGGTTGTGCGTCAGGATGCTCTTCGCCCGCTCCTCGAATACCTGCGTGCGTAGCGGCGCGGGGAAATCGGCATCGTCCGACTCGTGTGTCCAGCCGTCGTCGACCGCTTCACGCTGCGCGATCTCGTATCGCCCCTGCAGGTTGTCGACCGCACCGCGCCCCTTGCGGGGCACGGGCGGCGCTATCGGAAATTCGTTGTCGGATCGATCGTCCATATGCCCACCCATTCGCCTGCGCCCAATACTGTACATTTATACAGTATTGGGCGCAGCGTGCCAAGGGCGGGATAAAGGAGAGCCCGGCGGCCTGCCGCCGGTACGTCAGTCGCCCACCGCGATCGTCAGCGTCTCCTTGATTTCCTCCATCACGACATAGCTCTTCGACTGCACGGCGCCCGGCAACTGCAGCAGGATGTCGCCGAGCAGCTTGCGGTAGTCGGCCATTTCGCCGATCCGCGCCTTGATCAGGTAGTCGAAATCGCCGGACACGAGATGACACTCGAGCACCTCGTCGATCTTCATCACTTCCCGGCGGAATTGCTCGAACATGTTGCCGCCCTTGTGGCCGAGCGTGATCTCGACGAACACCAGCAGCGCGGCATCCAGCTGGTGGGGATCGACACGCGCGTGATAACCGGTGATCACGCCGTCCCGCTCCATGCGCCGCACACGCTCGATACACGGCGTGACGGTCAGTCCAACCTGTTCCGCGAGGTCCTTCATCGCCATCCGGCCGTCGTCCTGGAGCAGTTTCAGGATGCGCCGGTCGAGCTTGTCGAGCGAGCGTACGGGCTGACGTTGCGTTCTCATTTGTTTATGCTGAAAACCTGAAAAATACGATAACAAAACCTACACATTCGACAATACCATAGCGCAAAAAACTAGATCAGCTAGAGGTTACACGGAGCCGCAGGTGCGCCCGGCCTCGATCTGGTCCCTTCCATCTGGAGCAGCTATGCGAGTCGTCATTCTGGGCAGCGGTGTGGTGGGCGTGGCAAGCGCGTATTACCTCGCGCGCGCCGGTCATGAAGTCACGGTGATCGACCGGGAGGCCGGCCCGGCGCTCGAGACGAGCTTCGCGAACGCTGGCCAGATCTCCCCCGGTTATGCCGCGCCGTGGGCCGCCCCCGGCGTGCCGCTGAAGGCCGTCAAATGGATGTTCGAGAAACACGCGCCGCTCGCGATCCGCCCCCACCGCACACC
>NZ_WIXR01000098.1:0-1669 GCF_019425585.1 Burkholderia sp. COPS
GAGGAAGTGCCGGAGAGCACGGCGATCGTCGCGCAGGGTGCCGATGTGCAGCAGCGGCCGTTCGCGCCGCGGCGGAAGTGACGCACTGCAGTCCTGACGAAATGGAGCGCATTCCGGTATCGAGTACATCAGCGCGACATGGTAATCGCGGCCGTCCCGTTTTCAGTAGCCAGCATTCGCTACCGCGACGGTAGCCGGAAGGGATGCGCAACCGTGCCCGAAAAAATAATTGAGCAGGACTCCGCCAATAATGCCCCGATTCAATAACTCGGCGACGGAGTAGAGCTACGGAAGCAAACCGCGAGGACGCTTCCGCAGATTTCACTGAATAAAAAATTAATACTCTTGCAATTTCATGCCAGCCAGGAATCGAGTGACATAATCAGCTGACGGTCAGAGATGTTTGCAGGAATTCTGCGGCACCTCTTCTGGAAATCGTCGTCATTCTTCTAACAAATACGGCGCCAGTCGTTTGCTCTCCCGACTCCCTCGTGGCACAGGCCCCCACCAGGACTTGCTGCAAGCGCGACTGGAAGGCGAAAGGGGCGAAGATTCTACGCGCGTTTGCACCTTCTCGGCCAGCGCGTTTATTTCGAACCGTTACGAAGAACCGGAAATCATTACCGAGCAGATACTGCACGCAAGCCGTCGCGCCACATATGGACAAAGCTTTATTCCTGATTAAAATATTCAAGTTACAAAAAATCAGAAGGCACGTTACAATTCGCCTACGGACGAATCCGAACCACAATAAAGTAACGACGCAGTTCCCGGCACATCGAATCCGAGATGACTCAAGATCTCCAGACCACTCTCCCTGTCACGCTGACGGGTAATCCATCCGTGCTTTCCAGCATGAAGCAGGATCATGCCTTCGTGGTATGGCTCACCGGGGTTTCCGGTGCCGGGAAATCGACGCTATCGAATCTCCTGAAGGAACAGCTCGATGCTCGAGGCCTTCGTTCCTTTCTGCTGGATGGCGACCAGCTCCGCGAAGGATTGAATCAGGATCTGGGGTTCAGCGACGCGGACCGCCACGAGAATATTCGTCGGACGGCCGAGGTCGCGCGCCTGATGGTGAATGCAGGGCTTGTCGTCATCGTCGCCCTGATCTCGCCGTTTCAGGAAGCGCGCGCCAGGGCGCGCGCGCGCTTTGCGCCCGGGGAGTTTTTCGAAGTCTTTGTCGACGTTGAGCTGGATGTCGCGGAAGCGCGCGACCCAAAGGGACTGTATGCGTTGGCAAGGCAAGGCGCCATTCGGCAGTTCACCGGCATCGAATCGACCTATGAAAAACCGGTATCGCCCGATGTGCATGTGCGCACGGGTAAAGCAAGCCCGCTGGAATGCGTGCACGCAATCGTTCAGAAATTGCCATTGAACGGCTGATACAGGCACGGCCGCCGGCTCATCTGCTCGCCTACTACCCTCACCTTTTTCGGCGCGCCATTTTGGCGGGCGACGGTTGAACTGCCTGCTTTACGCCTCGCCGACCGCCTCGCCGACCAACTGTCATGGTTGGCCGCGACGATCAAACCGCATCCGGACCGAATCAAGTCCGGCGGGCAGCCGGCGCGAACGGGCGCGCGGCCGCGGCATTGCGGTGAACCCGAGCCGTTCGTACAGCGCGCGGGCCCTCGCGTTGCGGGTCAGCACGTCGAGGACGACATCG
>NZ_WIXR01000099.1:0-1177 GCF_019425585.1 Burkholderia sp. COPS
GCCGCCTGCATCGCCTTGATCTTGCCCGGCAGCTGCGGCGCCGGCGCGTTCGTGAACGTGACGCTCGACACGAGGGTCGGGTTCTTGTCCCTGAAGGCTTCGATGACCTTCTGCGTGAGTTGCAGGTTGCCCGCGACATCGACGATGTTCAGCGATACGGGGGCGGCAACGGCTGCCGAGGCCGACAGCGTGAAGCCCACGGCGAGTGCGATCCGGCGGACACGGCGAGCGATCGTGGTGGCGTTCATGTCTCCTCACTTCGGTCGGTGGATGGGACCTTTCTTTTCAGGAAATCATGACGGCGTTATACGATGTCGGTCAACAAAAAACCGAGGTGGCCGGGGCGGGACTTTCCCTGACAAAAACCTTCCGGTGAGTGCCAGTTTGATTACCCGGCAAGATGGGCCGGGATCGCGGCTGGATGCCCAGTCGTCTTGCGACGTCATATCTCTGCTGGGGCAATCCCGGCGAAGTGGATTCAACTGGCCCCGACTGGATCGGGGCAGTCAGCGTTCGGCAGGCCCGGCAAATCAGCGGTTCTTCAGCGCG
Source organism: Burkholderia sp. COPS (assembly GCF_019425585.1). Classification (NCBI taxonomy): domain Bacteria; kingdom Pseudomonadati; phylum Pseudomonadota; class Betaproteobacteria; order Burkholderiales; family Burkholderiaceae; genus Burkholderia; species Burkholderia sp. COPS. The sequence continues at coordinate 550 of NZ_WIXR01000099.1, forward strand.
ATCAACACGTCCCGGTGGCCGGAAATGACTTTTCGCGCCGCGCGGGACGTCGTCCTCCTCGGCTTCGGTCGAAGCCTTGGCCTCGCGGGTAGGACGGATGATCGTGCGGGGTTTCAACGCAACGCCGTACAGCACCTTTCGTTTGGGATCCTTGACGGCATTCTGCAAAAAATGACAGCGATCGGCCGCTTGTCCGTCAATCGGACGGAGCGGTCGCGTCGCTGTCAGTCATGGCGCCCGATGATTGGACGAAAACGGCCCGAGGACGGCAAACCATGCCCGAATATCAATTCCTCAAGACTGAATCGCCTTCACCCAACGCCATCACCTCGCCGATCAACCGTTCCGCATCACGCCACTCGCCATACCCCGACGCCGGATTCAGGTGCCCCACTTCGCCGAGATCGACGAGCCTGCTGCCCCACCCTGCCGCCAGCGTTTCGATGCGATCGAAGCGCGCGAGCGGATCGTTGCGGCTCGCGGCGACGATGCTCGGAAACGGCAGCCGCCCGGTCGGTACCGGCGTCCAGCCGTGCGCGTCGATCGCGTCGGGCTCCGGATAACCGGCGGGCATCGGCGTCCCCACACCCGCCCGCCCCCCCAGCCGCGCCCCCGCGCGCCCCGCGCG